>CAYUGP010000212.1:0-2483 GCA_964444315.1 uncultured Oscillospiraceae bacterium
CTTTTTTCCTAGTCCTTTTACGTCTTCAAGCAATATTACCTGCATATTATCCTCCTATAACAGTCCCTCGAGCCTCATGGCCTGGACTACCTGGCTTATGGCCTCTTCCGGCGGCACGTCCAGCTGTACGCCCGCCGCCTCCCTGTGGCCGCCGCCTCCCAGTTTCTCCATGAGGGTCTGCATGTTGTATCTTCCGTTGGATCTGGCGGAGACCAGGGTGATCTCGCCGTTTCTTCCCGCCGTCACGGCAGCGTCCACTCCCTTCATGGTCAGCAGTTCGTCTGCTGCCTGGGATACTATGAGCTGCATGGCCGGGTCTATGTCTTTCGTATATGCGACCGCTATGCCGTTGGAGAGCACCTCTGCGTTCGCTATGACGTTGGTCTTTTTCTGATAGAATCCCAGGTCTATCTTGAAATAGTTCTTCACGGTACCTGTGTCCGCGCCGCTCCTTTTGAGCCACGATGCAGCTTCGAAGGTCCTCACTCCCGTGTTGGTGGTGAAATTCTTGGTGTCGAGGCTTATGCCTGCCAGAAGGGCGTCGGCTTCGAACTTGTTTATATCTCCCTTTTCTCCCGAGTACTGGAGCATCTCCGTGACCAGCTCGCTGGCAGATGAGGCGTAGCTTTCGGTGAAGGAGAGCACCGTGTCCTCCACGGCATCGCCGGCTTTTCTGTGGTGGTCTATGACCGCTATCTTCTTTGCGGCTTCGCAAAGGTAGGGGTATTCGGAGATCGCCGCCCTGTGGTGGTCGGTCATGACCAGGAGGGTCTTGGACGTCAGGAGCTCTTTTGCTTCCTGATGGCTTAAAAATCTGTATGCGGGGCTTCCGTCGTCGTTCAGCTGCTTAAGGGCATCCTGATATATGCTGTCTATGCCGTCTCCGGGAGCTTCAAGCACTATGTAGCACTCCTTCTCCATGTTGCACGCCATGGCGTATACGCCCAAAGAAGATCCTATGCTGTCCATGTCGGGACGGGAATGGCCCATGACAAGGACTCTGTCCGCATCCCTCATGAGGTTCATGAGGGCGTGGGCCATGACCCTGCTCCTGCCCTTGTTCCTCTTTTCCACTGCAGGAAGGTTTCCGCCGAAATACTCGGTCTCTCCTATCTCGTTCCTGACTACGGCCTGGTCGCCTCCTCTTCCGAGGGCCAGTTCCAGAGCTTCGTTTGCGGTCTGCTGGAGCTCTGTAAGCTTGGCTTCGCCCACGCCCAGACCTATGGAAAGGGACAGGGGGAAATCGGCTTCGGTCTCTATGGCCCTGATGCGGCTTAGGATGGGGAAGTTGTTCTTCTCAAGAGCCGTCAGGTATTTGTTCCTGAACACGACCATGTATCTTGAATCGCTGGTGCTGAAGACGGAAGCATCCATCTCCTTTGCCCAGCCGAATATGACTTCGTCTATCTCTGCAGCCACCCTCGACCTGTTCTCGACGGGGGTCGCCTGTATTATCTCGTCTAAGTTGTCTATGTTTACACAGGCCATGCACACGAGGGAGTCTGAATATTTTATCCTCAGGGTCTCCTCTATGGTGCTGTCTTTCCAGAAGAGCATGCGGTAGTTTCTCTCGGTCTCCGAAAGCTCCGAGGAGCTCACGGTATATACCCTGTCCTCCACACGGACTTTAAGAGCCGAGTTTTCGTCGAAGAGCTTCTGAAGCTCTTCACCGGGAACGTAGGCAGAAAGATCCGTGGCCGCTTCGAAAACTTCTTCAAAGGCCGGATTGGTCCACTGGATGCGGAAGTTCCTGTCTATGACGCAGAGAAGCAGCGGGGCTCCGAAGGAGAAGGACTCCATCATGTCCTCCCTGTCCTGAAGAACCTTGCCCTTGTACTCCGCCAGCTTCTTGAGTATGTTCTTTTCCGTCACGTATCTGTGGAAGACCCAGATCGCGGCAACGACAAGTATGCATATGATGCCCGCTATAAGGTTGAACCATAAAACGACAATGCAAAGAGCGAGCATCGCGATGATGTCGACGCTGATGTAGGCTCTCGCTATTTCAAGTCTTAATTTGCTGTTCATAGACCTTCCCTCATAATGAAAACAATTTGACACATTATTGTATCACAAAAGTCGTGCGTATAATAGAAGAATATTGTCTGCATTTATGGTATACTGTCTGCATGAGGATAAGAAAAGAAACAGACAGCCTGCTTGAAAGCGAGATCGATCTCATAGCAGGCGCATCGGATGCCCTTGCGCATCCGGCAAGAGTGGAGATATTCAGGTATATCTACTCTCAAAACATGAAAAGAGTCCCCGTATGCACCAAGGACCTTGTTGCAGAATTCGACTATTCACAGGCCACAGTCTCACAGCATATGAAGAAGCTCACGGTCTCCGGCCTTGTTACGGCTGAGAAAAAGGGGACCTACTCTTACTATTACGTAAACCTGGGCATGTTGGCAAAGTACTTGGATGCCGTAAAGAAACTGAACACCGTGTAAAGAATAGAATTAGTATTTCATTGATCATTA
>CAYUGP010000213.1:0-2464 GCA_964444315.1 uncultured Oscillospiraceae bacterium
TTTCCTTCAGGATGACGTCGTGGGCTCCGCCTTCGACTATGGAAGTTGCGGATACCAGGGTCAGCTTGGCGTTGACCTGCATATCCTTGATGGAGAGAGCTCCGCAGTTGCAGAATGTGCTCTTAACCTTTGCAAGGCTCTTCTGAACTCCGTCAGAAAGAGGTCCTGCATAAGGAACATAAGAGTCTACGCCCTCTTCGAAAGAGAGCTTTGAATCACCGCCAAGATCATATCTTTGCCAGTTGCGTGCACGGTTTGAACCTTCGCCCCAGTACTCCTTTACATAGGAGCCGTTGATCATGAGCCTTGCCGTGGGTGATTCATCGAATCCGGCAAAGTATCTGCCCATCATGAGGAAGTCAGCTCCCATTGCAAGGGCAAGAGCCATGTGATAGTCGTATACTATACCTCCGTCGGAGCAGATGGGTACGTATATACCCGTCTCCTGATAGTACTTGTTTCTTTCCTGTGCCACATCTATGACAGCGGTCGCCTGGCCTCTGCCTATGCCTTTTGTCTCTCTCGTGATACAGATGGATCCTCCGCCTATACCTATCTTCACAAAGTCGGCTCCGCATTCTGCCAGGAATCTGAATCCTTCGGCATCGACTACGTTTCCTGCGCCAACCTTGACTGTGTCTCCGTAGCGCTCCCTGATCCAGGCTATGGTCCTCTTCTGCCACTCCGTATATCCTTCGGAGCTGTCTATACAGAGAACATCTGCCCCTGCTTCCACGAGGGCCGGAACTCTTTGCTCATAGTCTCTTGTGTTGATGGCTGCGCCTACAACGAAGCGCTTTTCATCGTCAAGAAGCTCAAGAGCGTTGTATTTATGGGAATCGTAGTCCTTTCTGAATACGAAATACTTGAAATTTCCTTCCTTGTCCAGTATGGGAAGAACGTTGAGCTTGTGCTCCCAGATGCAGTCATTGGCTTCCGCAAGGGTGATGCCTTCCTTTGCCGTGACCAGCTTATCTATGGGAGTCATGAATTCGGAGACCTTAGTCTTGGGATCCATCCTGCTGACTCTGTAGTCTCTGCTGGTGACAAGACCAAGCATCTTGCTGCCGAGAGTTCCGTCCTCCGTTACGGCTATGGTGGAATGGCCTGTCTTTTCCTTTATCTTAAGGAGCTCTTCCAGAGTGTTGTCCGGACGCACGTTGGTATCAGAGCTTACGAAGCCTGCTTTGTAAGCCTTGACCTTGGCTACCATGGCAGCTTCCGACTCCACGCTCTGAGAACAGTATATAAAAGAAATACCGCCTTCTTTTGCGAGCGCAATCGCCAGGTTTTCACCAGAAACCGACTGCATGCACGCAGAAACCAGCGGTATGTTGAGCTTGATAGCAGGTTCTTCGCCCTTCTTGTATTTGACCAGGGGCGCAGAGAGGTCCACGTTGGCCGGCACGTTATCCGGCCCCGAATAGCCCGGAATGAGCAGGTACTCGTTAAATGTTCTTGATGGTTCTTCGTAATACTTTGCCATTTGTGTCTCCTGTTTTTTATATCAAAGTGATTATTTGCGGTATTATACCACTACTGTGATATAATTGGAACGAGGTATTTTTAAAATGATAAAAGAAATTTTCATAAAAAACTATGAAGATCTGATGCCCCTATTTTCCGAGGATCAGTACAACGAGGATATAAAGAGATTCAGAAGCTCCTATCTCTACAGAGGCATGCCCCGGACTTCATACAAAATGACCACCAGCCTTGCAAGAAACTGCAAGGATAAAAAGAGGTTCCTTGAACCGTCGATCCTGAAAAACTTCACCAAGTACGCCAGCCTCAACGATCCGGGCCTCAACGAGTCCGTATGGAAGCAGATGATGGCAGGCCAGCATCACGGCCTTCCCACAAGGCTCCTCGACTTCACCCATTCCCCTCTCATAGCCCTTCACTTTGCAGCTGTCAATGAAATAGAGGAAGCAGGAGACGAAGACTGCGTGATATGGCGCATAGACATGGCTGAGATCCACAATCTCCTTCCGAGCCGCTACAAATCCCTCATCAACGAAAGCAAGACAAAGATATTCTCTCTGCAGATGCTCGAAGACACGGCTTCCAGCATAGACCAGTACGACGAGGATATGGGAGACCACTCCATGGTAATAGTCGAACCCAGTTCCATAGACGAGAGGATAGTCAATCAGTACGCCTTCTTCGCCGTGGTCCCCACCGATATAGAAGATATAGAAGGGTTCCTGGATAAGTATACGGATAACACCATAAGGTACATCATCAGCAGCGATCTTAGGTGGAGGATAGCAGACACCCTTGACTCCTTCAACATATCGGAGCGCATAATGTATCCCGGCCTTGACGGCCTTTCCAAGTGGATAGCAAGGCACTACTTCGTCAGGGACTAAAAGACAAATGAGCAAAAGAGCAGCCGGATATGTGAAGGCTGCTCTCTTTTTGTGTTTTGAAACGCTTTTCTTATTCGTACCTCGCTGTCCTT
>CAYUGP010000214.1:0-2459 GCA_964444315.1 uncultured Oscillospiraceae bacterium
TCGGCTACCACCATGGCGCCTACCAGTTCTCCCGTCTTGTCGAACTTGCTCTTGTCGTATGTCAGCAGTCCCTTGCCTCCCCTTGCCTGGATCTTGTACTCTCTTACGGGAGTCCTCTTTCCGAAACCGTTCTTGGTCACTACGAGAAGCTCTTCCTTCTTTTCGGCAAGCTCCATGGATACGACTTCGTCGTTCTTACCTAAGGTTATGGCATGCACGCCGGTGGCGTTCCTGCCCATGGGCCTTACGTCTTCTTCTGAGAAGCTGATGCACTTGCCCTGCTTGGTCACTATTATGACAGTGGAAGTTCCCGTGGTCTCCTTGATGCCGACCAGCTCGTCGCCTTCCTTGAGCTTGATGGCTATGAGACCTGTCTTACGGTTCGTGTTGTATTCTTCAACGGCGGTCTTCTTGATTATGCCGTTCTTGGTCACTGCTATGAGGTACTTGCCCTTGTCCTCTTCCCTGAAAGGCATCACGGAGGAGATCCTCTCGTGCTGCATCAGGTTGAGGAAGTTGATGGCGGGTATGCCCTTTCCTGTCCTTGCTCCTTCGGGTATCTCGAAGCCTCTTATGGTGTAAGCCTTACCGCAGTTGGTGAAGAAGACCAGGGTGTCGTGGGTGGAGCAGGAAACAAGGTGCCTTACAAAGTCGTTCTCCCTCGTTGTCTGGCCGGTTATTCCTCTGCCGCCGCGTCTTTGTGTCTTGTAGGTATCTGCAGACACTCTCTTGATGTATCCCAGGTGTGATACGGTGACTATGATGTCCTCTTCCTGGATGAGTTCGGCCTCGTCCACATCTTCCTCATCAGCTATGATCTCGGTCCTTCTGTCATCACCCCACTTTACGGCTATCTCCTTGAGCTCGTCCTTTACGACGCCCATGAGCAGATGCTCATCTTCCAGGAGGCTCTTGTAATATGCGATCTTCTTCTGGAGCTCTGCGTACTCTGCTTCGATCTTTTCTCTTTCAAGGCCCTGCAGTCTTCTCAGCTGCATTTCGAGTATGGCCTGGGCCTGCCTGTCGGAAAGGCCGAACTTCTTCATCAGCTGTTCCTTGGCATCGTCGTAAGCGTTCCTTATGGTCTTGATGATCTCGTCGATATTGTCGAGAGCGATGATATATCCTTCGAGTATATGGGCCCTTGCTTCGGCCTTTGCCAGGTCGAACCTGGTCCTTCTGGTGAGGACTTCCTTCTGATGCTTGATATACTCTTCCAGTATCCTCTTCAGCGACAGGAGCTCAGGCTTTCCGTTGACGAGAGCTATCATTATTATGCTCACGTTGGATTCGAGCTCCGTGTGCTTGTAGAGCCTGTTGAGCATGACCCTGGGGTTGACATCCTTTTTGAGGTCTATGACCACGCGGACTTCGCCCTTGGAGGACTCGTCCCTTATGTCCTTTATACCCTCGAGCTTCTTGTCCTTTACGAGCTCGGCTATGTGGGCTATCATCTGGGCCTTGTTTACCTGGTAGGGTATCTCTGTGAAGATTATGGATACCTGTCCCTTGGCTCCTTCCTCAATGTGGCCCTTGGCTCTTACTCTTACCTTGCCCTGTCCTGTCCTGTAGGCTTCCTTTATGGCCGTTTTTCCCACTATGGTCGCTCCGGTGGGGAAGTCCGGTCCCTTTATGACCCTTGCAAGGTCATCGTCTGAAGTATCCGGATCGACGATGAGGAGGACGGTGCCCTGTATGACTTCCTTAAGGTTATGGGGAGGTATGGATGTGGCCATACCGACGGCTATACCGCTTGAACCGTTCACAAGAAGGTTGGGGAACCTTGCCGGAAGTACCACCGGCTCCTTTTCCTCGCCGTCGTAGTTGGGAACGAAGTCTACGGTGTCCTTATCGATGTCTCTGAGCATCTCAAGGGCAAAGGGAGCCATCCTGGCTTCCGTGTAACGGGAAGCAGCCGCTCCGTCTCCGTCCATGGATCCGAAGTTTCCGTGTCCGTCCACAAGGGGATATCTCATGTTCCAGGGCTGGGCAAGCCTTACCATGGCGTCGTAGATGGAAGAGTCGCCGTGGGGATGATACTTACCCATGACTTCTCCTGTTATCCTCGCCGACTTCTTGTGGGGCTTGTCCGGTGTGATGCCAAGGGCATCCATTCCGTAAAGTATCCTTCTGTGTACGGGCTTTAATCCGTCCCTTACGTCAGGAAGGGCACGGGCAACTATGACCGACATCGAATAATCGATGTAGGACTTTTTCATTTCGTCATATATCTCATGCTGAAGCAGCCTGCTGTCGTTTATAAGATCTGCCATCTATACTGCCTCCTTAAAAGTCGAGCTGCGCGTACTGCGCATTCTCTTCAATGAACTGTTTTCTCGGCGGTACCTTGTCACCCATGAGAGTGGTGAATATCTGGTCCGCTCTTGCCACGTCGTCTATGGTTATCTGCACCAGGGTCCTGTGGGCAGGATCCATGGTGGTATCCCACAGCTGCTGGG
>CAYUGP010000215.1:0-2416 GCA_964444315.1 uncultured Oscillospiraceae bacterium
TGGAAAGCAACGGCATGCTCCTCTTCGGAGAGACTCCGGACGGAAAGCTCAAGTTCGCCGAGACCGCAGCGGAGGCGGGAAGTTCCATAGGCTAGAATTAAACTATTGTAGGTATATGAAAAGCCTCTTCTGAAAAGAAGAGGCTTTTTCCTTAAGATTCATTGACTATCTTACCGGTCATATGTTCCGGCACCAGGGCGAACATCAGTGTTCCCGGGCCGGACTTTTCTATTTCGTGTTCTATATATTTCTCGTCGTTTGTGAACTTGCGGCTCAGTTCTCTTGATATCCTGTACACGGTCTCTCTGTCCTCTATGAATTCCACTTTTCCGAACACTATGACCGAGCGTATATTGAGCGCCCATTCGCCGAAGTTGCTGTACCCTTGATCATATACGCAAAAGGACACTTTGGGGCAGCGCTTAAGAGCGTCTATCTTGTGGCCTTTCTTTCCTCCGTGGAAATATATCTTTCCGTCTTCTGGGCAGTAATAGTGGTTTATCGGCATACCGTAGGGATAGCCGTTATCCCCCAGCACAGACAGGACTCCTCTGAGTTCATTCCGGAGTATCTCTATGCATTCTTCTTCCGAAAGCTGCTGCTTTGCCCTGACCATTTCCCTGAACGCAGGTTTTTCTTCCTTTTCAGAGTGATTCTCTTTATCGAAGTATTCCTGTGCACCGGGACCATCGAAGAAATCGTTTATTCTTTTTCCGCAATGGGGGCAGAACTCATCATGACTTCTTCCGAGGTAGTCGCCGCAGTAGGGGCAGCAGTAGAACATGAGATTGAAAATGCCGGCCACGAATACGATGAATATTCCGATATATATCAAAGGTGAAAGGCTCTTTGATGCCGTGCCTGTCAAGGATACTATGAATCCTGCTGCGATAATTGCAAAGGTGATGATCCTGCAGGTGTCTGGTTTGATCTTTTTCATAAGGCTTCCTCCAATTTTGACATGTTCATCTTATCAAATATACTTTTTTTTGAAAAGACCGTTGACAATATCGACAGTCGATATTAATATATATACAGACAATATCGATAGTCGATATCGGAGGTAGGTATGGGAAAGATAAAACACGTATTCAGGCGTTATGCCAACAGCGACTGCGACGCCATGGCTCTTTATCTCGAGCAGATGGCGGCAAAGGGCTGGCACTTCAGAGGCTGGGGCCTTGGAATGGAATTCGAAGAGGGTGAGCCGTCAGAAGCAAAATACGACGTTCAGGTGTTCAACAGAAACCATGAAAGCCAGTTAAAACCCGATGGCGATACCTTTGAATATGCCGTATACTGCGAAGCCGCCGGATGGACCCTTGTCGACAGCATGGGAAAACTGGTGGTCTTCAGGGCGAAGGAAAGGGAAGCGGTCCCAATCGTCAGCAAGGAAGAAAAGTTCGGGAATATAAAGAAGGCATGGCTTACAAATACTTTTTTGATGCTGGGCTCGCTTTTCTTAATTTTCATATATTCCAATTCTTATCTGGGATCCAGGTTCCCTTCCGTCTTTTTTGATCCCATCCTGTGCATCATGTTTTTAACTCTGATACTGGTGTACGCAGGGTACGTATTCAGGTGGCTTTACGACGGTTTCCAGGTACTCAGGTGCCGGAACGTCCTTAAAAGCGGAGGCACTCCTTTTTACGGATATATGAATATATTCAATCCTGAAAAGCCCGTAGACAGCAACTTCGGACTCATATATCTTCTTGTTGCGACAGTCTTGTTTGCATCTGTGTATTCCGTCATAAACATTCCGAATATGAAGGGCGGTATAGACAACAGATCTGTGATGATAATGATAGCGGGCATCATGTCGCTTTTCTGGATATTCTCCCGGTATTTCCGCCCTGCAAAGAAGGGATCCGGCCTCCTTGTCATAGGTGCTGCAGCCCTTACCATTGCGCTTCTTATGGGTGTCTTCTTCAATTCCGAGAAATACATAAATGAGAAGGATAGACAAAACTTGCCTCCTGATCCATCCTCTTATACTTCTCCGCATATGCTGGAAAACGATCTGTTCGGAGATATTGAGTACGATCACATAAGCCATTCGTACTTTGACAGCGGTAAGGCATTCCTGGTTTCGGGTTACTGCTGCGCGGGAACGGCAAACAGAGCCATGGAGTCTGAACGGTTCAGCTATGAATATTATGAGTTCCGCTACGAAGCAATGGCAAAGTATCTGTGCCGCCAGAGGCTTAGAAAGAGAGCCTGCGAGGATATATCAGCGGAGTGCGGTATAGACTACGCGGCATTGGTGACTGAAAAAAGCGTATGCCCCGTATATATATTCCGTGAGGACAATGTGACGGCAGTATACTCATCATACAAAGGAATTCTGAGTGCAGACGAACTCCGGGATATAGGGGAAAAGATCCTTGAAAAGGCCGCAGAGGCGGGGAGGTAG
>CAYUGP010000216.1:0-2408 GCA_964444315.1 uncultured Oscillospiraceae bacterium
CCTTATGACGTGATTGGCCGTCGTACCTCTTGTGATTCCGCATATGAGCCCTCTGGCGTAAGGATCCCAGTAGGGAGCACCGAGTCCTACGAAGGCAGGCACCATATATACTCCGCCTGTATCGGAAACCTTAAGAGCAGCTTCTTCTGATTCGGGAGCCGTCTTGAGGAGGCCCATCTCATCTCTGAGCCACTGGATGGCTGCTCCTGCAACGAATATGGAACCTTCAAGGGCATAGGTGACCTTGCCGTCAAGGCCCCATGCTATAGTTGTAACAAGTCCGTTCTTTGACTCTATGGGCTTATCTCCCGTGTTCATGAGGAGGAAGCCGCCTGTGCCGTATGTATTCTTTGCAGAGCCTGCTCCGAAGCAGGTCTGACCGAAGAGCGCGCACTGCTGGTCTCCTGCAGCACCTGAGATCGGTATTTCGCCTCCGATGATAGAAGGATCGGTGTATCCGTATACATAGCTGCTGGGCTTGGGTTCGGGGAGCATGCACCTGGGGATATTCAGTATTTTAAGGATCTCATCATCCCACTCAAGGGTGTGGATATTGAACATCATGGTCCTGGAAGCGTTGGAGTAGTCAGTCACATGTACTTTTCCTCCTGTCAGATTCCAGATAAGCCAGGTATCTATGGTACCGAAGAGAAGTTCTCCTTTTTCAGCCTTTTCTCTTGCACCTTTCACGTTCTCGAGTATCCAGCGGAGCTTGGTGCCGGAGAAGTACGGGTCTATGAGAAGTCCTGTCTTTGACTTGATCATATCGGAATATCCCGCTTCCACCAGGCTGTCGCAGTACTCTGCAGTCCTTCTGCACTGCCATACGATGGCGTTGTATACGGGCTGGCCTGTGGTCTTATCCCAGACTATGGTCGTTTCCCTCTGGTCCGTGATGCCTATACCGGCTATATCCTCGGGCTTTGCGCCTATCTTGAGCATGGCTTCTCTTGCCACACCGACCTGGGTGGACCAGATCTCCATCGCGTCATGCTCTACCCAGCCGGGCTTGGGGAAGTACTGAGTGAATTCCTTCTGAGCAACTGAGATCTGATTTCCTTTTTTGTCAAAAAGTATGCATCTGCAGCTTGTGGTACCCTCGTCAAGGGCAAGTACGTATTTTGCCATAGTAAACCTCTTTTCCTATAAATAAATCGCTCTTATGAAGCGCTCCATAACTTTGTTCGTATTGTCAAGACCCAGACGGCTCAGAGCCAGCCCTGCCAGTTTTCCGTCATTATCTCTTTGGATATCTAGATAAGGCAGTAGATCTGGATCTTTCAGCAGTTCTCCGAATACATCTTCAAAGTCCCTGCCGAAAAGCACTCTGAACTTTTCGAGATCTATGCCTGAAATGAGCCGAAGCTGGGTAAAGACGAAATCTCCTATCCTGTCCTTTATTTCATCTTCCTCATCTGTTTCTTCGTATCTTCGGACGTATTCAAGATCGTCTGTATTATAGAATCTCTTTCCCTTCATAAATGAGTGTGCCGATGTACCGAAGCCAAGGTAATCTTCCATGGTCCAGTACTTAAGATTGTGCCTGCATTCAAAGCCCGGCTTCGATGCATTTGATATCTCGTAATGGATATACCCTGCTCTTTTCAGAGCCTCAAGGGCGTATGAGTACATCTCCCTGTTTTCTTCCCAGGCCGGTATCTCCAGATCTCCTTTTCTGTAGCTTTCGTAAAAGGGAGTCTCATCTTCTATCTGCAAGCTGTAGAAGGATATATGCTCAGGCCCGAGCGCAACAACTTTATCAAGGCTGTCTTTCCATATATCCTTAGTCTGCTCAGGTACTCCGAGCATGAGATCGAGATTGATATTCTCAAACCCTGACTTTCTCAGAATACCGTAAGCCTCGAGCGCCTTTGCTGCATCGTGTACCCTTCCGAGCTTCTCGAGCACCTTATCGTCAAGGCTCTGCACTCCCATGGAGATCCTGTTAAAACCTAGAGCCTTCAGATTCTCAGCTTTCTTCTCCGTTATGGTCTCGGGATTTGCTTCTATGCTTATCTCAGCATCTTCCGGCACTTCGAAGTTTTTCTTTATAGCCAGCAGTATGCGGCCTATCATATCCGTCCCTATGCAGGTAGGCGTACCGCCTCCGAAGTATATGCTGTCTACGGTATATCCTTTCCGTATATCTTCAGGAGTATCCTCTATCTCCCTGCATACCCTGTATGCATAGTCATCCGGACTTAAAGAGAGCTTTCTCTCTTTCGGAAAGGACACGAAGTCGCAGTAACTGCACTTCTTAAGGCAGTACGGTATATGTACGTAGATACCTAAGGGCTTCACTACTTCTTTCCCTCGTCATATTTAAGGACCGCAGTGAAGGCTTCCTGAGGCACTTCCACAGATCCGAACTGACGCATCCTCTTCTATCCTTCCTTCTCCTGTTCAAG
>CAYUGP010000217.1:0-2404 GCA_964444315.1 uncultured Oscillospiraceae bacterium
ATCATCGACCATTTCGGAGGTAGGTGCGACATTGAAAAAAAGATCATAAGGCACGTCGATAAGGACAGCTTTATTGAGGATCCCTTGAGGGTCTTCAGGGCAGCCCAGTTCGCATCGCGCTTCGGATTCACTGCAGCACCTGAGACTGTGGAGCTTTGCAGGAATATGGACCTTTCGGCTCTTTCCAGGGAAAGGGTCGAGGAAGAACTAAAGAAGGCACTTTTGAAAGGCCGGAGACCGTCTGCCTTCTTTTCGGTCTTAAGAGAAATGGACCAGCTCGATGTATGGTTTCCCGAGCTCAGAAGCTGCATAGGCGTGGAGCAGGATCCGAAGTTCCATCCGGAAGGCGACGTATGGGTGCATACCATGGAGGTCCTCGACAGAGCTGCGGGGTACCGCGGAAAGGTCAGCGATCCCTATGCATTCATGCTCCTTGCTCTGGCTCATGATCTTGGCAAGATAATCACCACAGAAGAGATAGACGGACGCATCCATGCCTACGGACATGAGACCGAAGGCATGCCCTTGGCAGAGAGCTTTCTTCGCAGGATCACCGGAGAAACGGCTGTCATAGACTATGTGCTCAACATGGTGCCCCTTCATATGAAGCCCAATATGGTTGCATATTCAAAGTCGGCAGTGAAGGTCACGAACAAGCTGTTCGACGAAGCTGCGGCTCCTGAAGATCTCATATACTTTGCCATGTGCGACAGACCTCTTTTCTCGGGAGACGATCCTTTCGAGGGAGACAGCGCTTTCCTTTTCGAAAGGCTCAAAGTTTATGAGGAGACCATGGCAAAACCCCATGTGAGCGGACAGGACCTTATAGATGCAGGTCTTGAGCCCGGACCGTATTTCGGCGAAGTGCTCGGATATGCTCATAAGCTAAGGCTTGCAGGAATAGATAAAAAGAGCGCGCTGAAGCAGACGCTTTCGTACGCAAGGCAATATGTGAAGAAAGAAACGAAGGAGGAAGGAATATGAAATATGCATTTATAAACGGAGTGCTTCTTTCCGGGAAAGAGGATATGGAGCCTCTTTGCGGTAAAGTGGTGCTGACGGACGGAGAAAAGATAGAAAAGATAGCAGACAGCGGCGCTTCTTTGGATGGATATGAAGTCATAGATCTGAAAGGCGCATACCTTCTTCCCGGCCTTATAGACCTGCACGTACATCTGGCTACCAGCGGCAAGCCGCCAAAAAGGGACAAGAAACCTCCCAACTACAAACTCCTCTTCGATGTTCTTTCCAAGAACAAACTGGCCCTTGCCGTCATAAAGAAACTGACTGCAAATTATGCAGAAACGGAGCTCATGAGCGGCGTCACGACCATAAGGACCGTGGCAGGTATCCTCGATATGGACGCGAGGGTAAGGGATGATATAAACGCCGGAAAACTGACAGGCCCTCGCATCCTGTCTGCCAATACAGGTATCTCGGTGCCGGGAGGCCATTTCGCCGGATCTATCGCCACGGAAGCATCGTCTCCTGAAGATGCAAGAGAGCATGTAAGGCAGATCGCCTCAACGAAGCCTGACCTCATCAAGCTCATGATCACTGGAGGAGTCATGGACTCCTCTGAAGAAGGTGAGCCCGGAGTTCTTCGCATGCCTCCTGCGATAGTCAGAGCTGCCTGCGAGGAAGCACATCTGCTGGGATACAAAGTGGCGGCTCACGTGGAGAGCCCCGAGGGAGTAAGAGTAGCCCTTGAGAACGGAGTAGATACGGTCGAGCACGGTGCAAAGCCTGATGATGAGATCATAAGGCTGTTCAAGGAGAAGGGAGCAGCCCTTATATGCACCATATCCCCGGCTCTTCCCTATGCCGATTTCGAACTCTCGGAAAGTCACGCTCTTCCCATAGCCAAGAAGAACGGGAAGATAGTGATGGACGGAGTCATCGACTGTGCAATAAAGTGCCGCAGTGAAGGCATACCTGTGGGCATGGGCAATGACGTCGGGTGTCCTTTCGTCCTCCATTACAACTTCTGGAGAGAACTCTGCTATTTCCATAAATACCTCGGAGCGTCCAGCGCCGAGACCCTCTATACTGCCACTTTGGGCAATGCAAAGATAGTCGGTATAGACAGGGAAACGGGCAGCATAGAAGAGGGCAAAAGTGCGGATATGATAGTGGTAAAGAATGATCCTCTTAAGGATCTGTCAGCCTTGAGAGATGTGTCCATGGTCGTCATGAAGGGCAAGGTCATTAAGGACCCGAAGGTCAAAAAGATGAAGGATGTCGACGCCCTCCTGGACAAATACATGTAGACGCAGTCTGATGCATAAGAAAACCCGGCACCGTTGTGCCGGGTTCTTTAATTGCTCTTTGCTTGAAGACCTTACTCGATCTCTCCCGCTCTCTTCGCGCAGAAGGAGCAGAGCTTCGTGTAGTTGTGGTCGAT
>CAYUGP010000218.1:0-2402 GCA_964444315.1 uncultured Oscillospiraceae bacterium
CAAGTGCTGTCCAGTGCTGCAGAAGTGTAGGCATAGCAGCTACCAGTGCAAGGAAAATAGCGCTTACAATAGTAAGTTTGCCGCATATCTTTACAAGATACTTGGCAGTTTCTTTACCCGGTCTTATACCCGGGATAAAGCCACCGTTGTTTTTCAGGTTTTCTGCGATCTCAGGCGGGTTGACACTGATAGTACCGTAGAAATACGTGAAAGCAATGATCAGGATGATCTCAAAGACGAAGTAGATCCAGAATCCGGGATCTCCGTTGATGGAGAAGTACTTGTCGATGAATCTTGCATATCCTGAGTTGGGGACCATATATGCTATGGTCGCCGGTACCTGGAGCAGGGAGCTGGCGAAAATGATAGGAATAACGCCTGCCTGGTTGACCTTGAGCGGAATGTGTGTGCTCTGGCCGCCGTACATCTTGCGTCCCACAACTCTCTTTGCGTACTGGACGGGGACCTTTCTGGTACCTTCGGTTATGATGATGATACCGACGATGACTGCCAGTGCGAAGAGGACGAAGAGGAGTACCGTGAGTACGCCTATGGTCCTGGTCACCGTGCCGTCTTCGGCTACCGTCTTGGTAGCGAGGAATGCCCATCCTGCCTCTTTGAGAGACTTGAACGTATTGGTTATCGCCGTGGGGATCCTTGATACGATACCGGCGAAGATCAGCATGGATATGCCGTTTCCTACACCGTGCTCGTTGATCTTTTCACCCAGCCACATGGTGATGCATGCGCCTGCAACAAGTATCATTACTATGACTATCTTGGACAGTATGTCGTTGTATGTGAGATAGTCTTTGAAAAGTCCGAAGGTATATCCGAAGCCCTGCAGAGCTGCAAGGCCAAGTGTGATATATCTCGTGATCCTTTCCATTTTCTTTCTTCCTTCTTCACCCTGCTTTGAGAGCTCTTCCAGTGCGGGGAACGCAACTGTCAGAAGCTGCAGGATAATGGAAGCTGTGATGTAAGGCGAGATACCTAAGGCAAATATGGTGAAGTTGCCGAAGGCACCGCCGGAAAACAGATCGAAGAGTCCGAAGATCCCTGCATTGCTGGCGTCGAACATCGCCTTGAGCATTGCTCTGTTGATGCCGGGGACCGGAACGTTCGATCCAAGCCTGAAAATAATAAGGATCATCAGCGTGAAGAGAAGCTTCCTGCGCATCTCCGGTATCTTCCAGGCTTGTTTGAATGTCTGGATTATACCCATTAGATGACCTCTGCCTTTCCGCCTGCTTCCGCGATCTTGTCGAGTGCGGAGTTGCTGAACTTATTGGCCTGAACTGTAAGTTTCTTCTTGAGCTGTCCGCCGCCCAGGATCTTGATCCCGTAGTACTTGCCCTTTGCAAGGCCTTTTTCTACGAGGAGCTCCGGGGTGACTGTGGTGCCGTCTTCGAAAACGTTGAGAGCTTCAACGTTTACTCCGAGGTACTCTTTGCTCCAGTGGTTCGTGAATCCTCTCTTCGGGATCCTTCTGTAAAGAGGCATCTGGCCGCCTTCGAAACCGAGGCGTGTGCCGCCGCCGGATCTGGAGTTCTGACCGTTCATACCGCGGCCGGCTGTAGTGCCGTTGCCGGTGGCATGTCCTCTGCCTTTTCTCTTAGGGGTGAAGGTCGAACCTTCGGGTTTCTTTAATGTTTCTAATTTCATCTCGCGCCCTCCTAAGCTTCTTCGACTTTGAGAAGGTGGGAGACCTTGTTTACGGCTCCCTTTGTGGCGGGGGTGTTGGGAAGAACTACGGATGAGTTCAGCTTTCCAAGACCCAGTGCCTGTACGACCTTCTTCTGATAAGGAGTGGAGCCGATGATGCTCTTCACAAGAGTGATCTTGAGCATTCCGCTTTCAGCTTTCTTTGCTTTTGGCATGATCTTTTCCCTCCTATCCTAAAACTTCTTCCTTGGAGAGTCCGCGAAGTGCTGCGACCTCTTCCAGCGTCTTGAGAGCCTTGAGGCCTTCAAGTGTTGCTGCTGCTACGTTCCCCGCATTGTTGGATCCGAGGGACTTAGCTCTTACGTCTTTGATTCCCGCAAACTCGAGAACTGTTCTTGCTGCGCCGCCTGCGATGACTCCGGTACCTTCGGCTGCCGGCATCAGGAGAACTTTTCCTGCGCCGAATACTCCGAGCTGCTGGTGAGGGATAGTGGTCCCTACCATGGGTACTGTGATGAGAGACTTCTTAGCGTCTTCGCTTGCTTTTCTCACTGCTTCGGGAATTTCGACTGATTTTCCCAGGCCCAGGCCTACGTGTCCGTCGTTGTCTCCGACAACTACCGTAACGCTGAATCTGGAGTTCTTACCGCCCTTGACGACCTTCGTAACTCTTCTGATGTTTACGATGGATTCCTTAAGATCAAGTTTGGAGATGTCAATGTTCTTATTCATTTTTA
>CAYUGP010000219.1:0-2395 GCA_964444315.1 uncultured Oscillospiraceae bacterium
CCGAGACCTACGCATATCGCAGAACTGAAGGACATCAGTTTCGTGATGTTCATAGCCGCCTGAGTAGTTACTTCCATTCCCGCCTGGTATCCTATTATCGAAAGCCCGAATGCTGCGAATGCTCCTCCGATGGCGGATGCGATCTTGTTCGAAGTTCCGCCTATGGAGATTATGAAACTCCTTGCCTCGACTCCTCTTTCAAACTCCGTGTAGTCTGCGATCTCGTTGAGGTAAGCAGGGATCATGGATCCTGAGAAGATATTGCAGAAGGAGTTGATCACCACGATGATATAGAATGCAATCAGGTTATCACCGATAAACAGCAGGGAAAGGATCGAGAGTATGGAGAATATACCTGAAACAGGATACATGACCGTCTTCCCGAACTTTCTCTGAAGCCATGCCGCCGGTGTCTGGCCGAGCATTACCGTCAGTGAATACAGCACCACATAAAGCGAAAGGGCGCCGGGGTTGTTGAGAACGTAGGTAGTATAGTAAATGAGCAGCGACTGGATGATGACTGCATTTGATCCTCTCAGGGAGTTTCCGAGGAAGAATACTATCATGGGCCTGTTGAGACAGGTCATGGCTTTTTTCCATGAGAGTTTCTTTTCGTCGCCGGCTTCACGTTCTTTTGCTTTTGTTATCGTATTGTCATAACGCTTGGTGACATGAGCGGATACGATGTTGCCGCCCACCATCATGAGGCCGCAGAAAGCGGCGCAGACGATGTAGCCGAGCTTCATGGAACTGAAGCCGTATACTGCCTTTGTCAGCGTGTATGAATAGATGAGGGTGGCTATGCCTCCGAGCTGAGCTGAACATGCAGTGTAGCTTACGTTTTCCTTTGCGTTGAGGGAGGCGACACCGACCATGGCTCTGTAGGATACCCACATCAGGTTGTAGCAGGTATATGCCAGCAGGTAGAAGAGGCAGAAGAGCGTGATCTGCAGCCACAGGGCTCCTCCCCATTTAGTAAAGAAGGCTACTGTGAATATGGCGCATCCTATGGATCCCACAAGCATCCAGGGACGGTACTTTCCCCATTTAACGTTGACCTTTTCAACGAATATGCCCATGAGAATGTTCGTAGAACTTTCAAACCACTGGATGACCGTGTAGACGGTGGCGGCTGCTACCGCAGGCCACTGAAGAACGTCGGTGATGAAGTAAAGAAGATGATAGGCGATGAAAACCAGGAAAAACGTGAACCCGAACTCGCCCAGGCCGTATCCGTAATAGCGGCCCTGTTCTTTAAAGAAATGCTTGATTCTTTCCACTGATAGACCCTCACTTTTAGTAAAAAGAATATTTATTTGAGTTTATTTTATAGGATATCACCGACATTTCAAGAAATTTTTGGACAAAAAGCATAAGATTGTAAAAATACACAAGGAACAGCTGTGTAAAAAACCCCCGCTTTGTGGACAATCACAATGTATTTGTCTAAAGGATAAGAAAAGAAGCCTGGTGATATAAAAGAAAAATGTAAAACAACGAATTCAAAACTGTACGGATATGTTCAAATATCCACTTAATATCGTATAGAAATATCTTAGCCCTAATGATATAATATGCAAGGATAGGTGTGAAGACATACCGAATACTACTTCATTCAGCTAAATACAGTGTTTGAAGGTATCAGTAAAAGAAAGGAAATATTTATGGACGAAAAAGAAAGAGATGCTCTTCTTGCGAGAAGACGCATGTACTTCCAGGATGCAATGAGTTTTCATCCGGATCAGAAGTACGTACCGAATCTTTCCTTCTATGTAACATGGAAGGTTTATGACTCAGATCTTAAATGCAAGCTTTCAGAAGCCATGCTTGATTACGATCTTATGGCAAAACTCACTTGTGAATTTGAGGAGAGATATGCATTCGATACATTTATCGAATACAGTAACCGTAACCAGTGGAGAATAACCGAGCTTGCAGGTTCTTCCGTTTACAAGGTGGACGATGAAGCATGGTCCATTCAGGTCAAGGATTTTCCGACGGTAAACGATGATGAGATGATGGAGTTCGCTGCAAATCCGCAGAAGTTCCAGTGGGAAAAGGTCATCCCCAGGAAATACCCGAAACTTGCCGCTGGTGTAGATCTCGATTTCTTTAAACAGCTTCAGCAGGAATTCGGCGCATTCATGGCTTTCTGCCAGAGGATGCCTCAGGAACTTCTTGACAAATACGGCATGCCTATTTGCATGGATTACAAAGGACCTCTCGTATACTGTCCTGCAGAGTCCATTTTCTCTCACTACAGAGGAATTAAGAATTTCTCCCTCGACATGAGAAGACATAAATCAGAACTTCATGCAATGATGGATGCTATGATGCCGCAGGCGGCTCTTGATAATATAAAGGCTGCATGGAAGAACATTGACAACCAGCACAC
>CAYUGP010000220.1:0-2391 GCA_964444315.1 uncultured Oscillospiraceae bacterium
GACCAACGAATCCGTTTGTAGATTTGATTTATTATCCGTAGTCTGAAGTTTTAATATGACCAGAAACCCCGTATGCTGAGGTAACTAACAGCAAGAATTACAAACTTGTCGCTGATAGCACTGGATATCTCTACATCAAACCTATTCCTTTGACCATAAAGGCAGACTACAAAGAAAAGTTGTACGGAACAGAAGATCCGGAGCTTACATATGTTGTAGAAGGACTTCTTGGTTCTGAGTATCTCAAGGACGGCTTCGTATCCATCTGGAGAGATCCGGGTGAAGAAGTCGGAACTTATCCGATTCATCTGAGCTATGATGTATCGCTTTATCCTGACAAGCCACTTGAAAGCGAAGTCCTTGAGCCGGGCGAAGCATACATCGAGTACCCACCTGCAGATGAGAAAAAGGCTGTTGATGACGACTTTATTCAGGAATTCATGGCAGTTGAGTATGTAAAAGAAGCAGAAGTGCTCAAATCAGAGCGTGTCGAGTACCTGAAAGAGAAGTTGCCGGCAGAATTCAAGGAAGAGGAACGCGAAGAAAGATTAGAATTAGAAGAGCGTGAAGACGAAGAGATAGGTGAGACACCCTATCCCGGAACGATCGAACCTGATATTCCGTTCGTGCCGACAGTAGATAAACCCGGTTCGGGAGAGTTCCACCCGATCAACTATGAAATCGAGCTGGTTGAGAACATACTCAGGATCATAGATGAGGAGACGCCTGTGGATCCTCCTGTAGATCCCCCGGTAGATCCGCCTGTTGACCCGCCGATCATCCCGACCATCATCAGGTATACGGTAACTTACCTCCTTGCAGGCGGCAGAACTACCAGCCCGCAGACGGTATATCCGAACCTTGAAAGAGGCACGAGCACTCCGACTATAGAGGAGCCCACAAGGGAAGGCCATGAATTCAAGGGATGGTCGCCCGTGGTATCCGATACGGTCACAGGAGATGCGGTCTATGAAGCACAGTGGGAGCCCATCGTGATACTCGTTGATCCCGATACGCCATTGGCAAGCGGAGCAGCCTGGGCTCTTGTGAACCTCCTTTCAGCCATTGCAACGGTCATCACGGCCATTGGAATGATAATCACCTACTTCAAGAAGAAGAAGGATGATGAAGAAGATGAGGATGAGCAAGATGCTCAGAGGTCACCGGAAGAGGATGATGAAGACGAAAAGAAGAAGAAGAGGAGAAAATCCAAATTCCTCGGCATCATCCCGGCAGTCGGTGCAGTGGTAACATTCATCCTTACAGAAGACATGAGACTGCCCATGACAATGATAGATAAGTGGACATTCCTCATGATCGTGATCCTGTTCATCGGACTTGCACTTGCGTTCTTCACAAGCAACAAGAAGCAGGAAAAAGAGGAAGAGGAAGAAGAGTAGTTCTGAAACTCAGATAGAGAGGCAGGAGCTTCGATAAGAAGCTCCTGTCTTTTGTTTTTGCCGCTGAGAAGGTATAATCAGGTGTGGATGTGTCCGGCAGGGATGCATCGCAGCTTTAGTGATCTGTGGAAAGGAATCATTGAAATGGGAAAGAAAGTACTGTCTTTTATAATCGCTTTGGTCTTGCTTCTGAGCCTTGCGGCCTGCGGAGGCGGAAGGGTGAAGATAAGCAAAAGCGCGGCTAGCGCCGTGAGCTACGAGAAATATGACAACGGCCTCATAAGCCTGGATATACCGAAGGGCTGGGAAGTGACCGTAGCCCCTGCTGACTATATCCACTATTCCTTCAAGCTATACGATCCCGAGGATCCCGACTATATGCTTCTCTTCGGACTCAAGCAGGAAGGCTTCCTCAAGAGCGAAAGGGCCAGAAACACCTGGGCCAGCTACTATCCTGACACCAACTTTGCGAAGCTTGCTCCCATAGATCCCCAGACCACGGAGCAGTTCTACAAGGTGTGGACACAGAATGCATGGTTCGGCAATGAAACCGAGCTCAGGATGGAATACTTCCCCTATCTATATGATTTCGAGGTCATAGAGAATCTCGGGCAGAGCATGCTGGGAGGAGATATCCTGAGGGCGGTCTTCACCAACGGTGACGGAGAAACGGTCCAGGGCCTGTTCACTGCTGCGGTCACCGACGTGGGCAGCTACTATATAAGCGAGAATATTTGGAATATCTACAGCGCGCAGGTAGACGTCTGGCCTCTCAACGTATACCACATCGTCCTTATGACTGCGCCGGACGACGAGTTTAACAGCTGGCAGGGCATACTGGATCACTGCCTGGGCACCCTGCAGTTCAGCAATGCTTTCATGAGCGGTTTCAATGCAGAGGAAGCACAGCTCGTATCCACCATACAGGCTAACCAGAAGGTCTACGATTCCATATCGGATATGATCATGGATTCCTGGGAGCAGAGAAACA
>CAYUGP010000221.1:0-2363 GCA_964444315.1 uncultured Oscillospiraceae bacterium
TAACAGGAGAGAGCGGAAGCGGTAAGTCAACGCTGCTCAATGTCATTTCAGGCCTCGACACGTATGAAGAGGGGGAGATGTACATAAACGGCGAAGAGACCAGCGCGTACAGCAATGCTGATTTCGAAGACTACCGCAGGAAATACATCGCAAATATCTATCAGAGTTTCAATCTGATAAACAGCTATACGGTCTATCAGAATATAGAGATGGTGCTGCTTCTTTCAAAGTTAAAGAGAAGGGAAAGAAGAGCCAGGATCATGGATATCCTGAAAAAGGTGGATCTGTATAAGTTCAGACACCAGAGAGCTTCCAGGCTCTCCGGAGGACAGAAACAGAGAGTCGCCATAGCAAGGGCACTGGTAAAGGACACGCCTATCATCGTGGCTGACGAACCTACAGGAAACCTTGACAGCGCATCGGCTGCCAATGTCATAGAGCTTCTCAGCCAGCTGGCATCTGACAAGCTGGTGGTAGTGGTCACTCACAACTACGACCAGGTGGAGCCGTATGTCACGAGAAAGATCACCATGCATGACGGAAGAGTCACTGAGGACCTTCGGATAGATCATCCCAAAGCTTATGCTTCCGAGCCTGTTGAGGGCGAAGCGGAAGAGACAGGTGAAAAGATCGAAGCAGTCTCAAGGCCTGCAGCTGAGGCAAGAGAGGGAAGAAAACATCTCAATATAGTATCAAGATTCAGGCTTGGCATAAGGAACACCTTCAACCTCATACCGAAGTTCCTTCTGCTTCTGTTCATATTCCTGTTCGTCTCCGCCGCTGTGACAAGCCTTTATGCAAACATGCGCGAGTCAAAGCATAGTATGGGCCTTCAGGGATACAACTACTATTTCAACAATACGGATGAAAAGAGGGTCATATTGAAAAAGGCTGACAAGAGCCCCATAACAGCAGAGGATTTTGAAGCCCTTGCAGCTCTCGACAACGTTCAGTCCGTATTCAGGGATGATGTGCTTTTGGATACGAATATCAGCCTGCAGTGCGACATGAACGATAAATGGTATTACGTGAGCGGAAACATGGCAGATGTGACGGCAATGGAGTATACAGACGATGATCTTACCTATGGAAGGATGCCGTCTGCTCCCAACGAAGTTCTTGTCATAGGACCTGCCGACTACTATCAGAATTCACCCGAGTCCGCAGAAGATATGATGTCCGTACCGTTCCAGCTCTGGATAAATTCCAATTACAGCAGTGACGCGGTGGGCAATAACGTAAAGATCACAGGATTCCTGTACAGGAAGACTGACAAGTGGGAATTCACCATAGGTGCATTCCCTGAGATGTTCGATTCTGTAAAAAGAGGCATAAACAGCGGTTTCAGTACCACTACGGTCTACGTGGCCAACCAGGAACTCAAATCGGACCCCTGGGCAATGCAGAACAAAGTCGTCCCGTCTGACAGAGTGGCAAGAGGCTGCGCCATGGTCTCATCAGACTGGAACTATTTCTGGGAATGGCAATGGGCTCCGGGACAGTGCTTCAGCGTTACGGTCAAGAACCTTTACTATTCAGATACCAAGCACTTCAGCATACAGGATATCTATTATCAGTGGGATTTCACGGAAAAGACCGGATATGACGACTATAACTGGAACAATGGAATAATCCTTGTGAACGCCCAGGATTATGATGAGTTCTTCGATAAAGACTGCTACCAGAGCAGTGTGTTTGTAAAGGATCCTAAGAATGTGAAGAATACCATGGAGACCCTGAAGGAAATGGGGTATGAGCCTCTGTACATACAGGATGCCCTGCAGAATCCTGACAGGACATGGATGGTCATGAACGATATCTTCAATACCCTCTGGTCTTCGGCTCTTGTGATAGTTCTCTTCTTTATAAGCTATTTCATAGTCAAGCTTATCATGAGATCGAGGAACGTCTACTACGCCACACTTCGTATGCTCGGAGGATCTGCAGGAGACTGCAAGAGCCTCATAAGGATAGAGCTGATGCTCATATTGAACCTGGCATTCTTCATAATGCTGGGAGCTCTTTATGCAGCTTACGCCGGATATTATCAGCATGAATTTGTCGACGTGATACTTCAGTATCTTGAGACCAAGGATTACATTATCCTTTATGCCGTACTTAACCTTATGGCCTTCATCATTTCCGCAAGGTATTCAAGGCAGCTGTTTAAGACATCTGCCATGAACGTGTACAAGGAGGTGTAAGTCATGATCGAAGTAGTAAAAGCTAAAAAATACTATAACCGTTTCAAAAGAAACAGAGTGACGGCCATCGACAACACCACGCTCTCATTCGGCGACAGCGGCCTTGTAGCCATACTTGGTAATTCCGGTTCCGGAAAGACAACGCTCCTCAACATGAAA
>CAYUGP010000222.1:0-2358 GCA_964444315.1 uncultured Oscillospiraceae bacterium
TGAATCCTGACGGACCGGGAGCCGTGAGGATACACCTGATCCCGCCCAAAGAAGAGGACGGCGAGGTCCAGGCCAGCGTTGCCATCATCAACGGACAGGATATAATCCCGGTGAATGTAGCCTGGGCAGTGGTGCTTTCCGAGTTTATCAAGGAAGTCAACAAATACGACGGCAAGGCCTTGAGCGATGATGATGTTGAAAGCATCCTTACGGAGACCTGCAAGGGCGTGAAAAAAGTTTATCCCTTCCTTGCAAAGAAAAAGATCAGAGAAGATGTCTACCTGATGATGAAGAGCTTTACCCAGATTGCAAAAGGTGAGACTCCGGATCAGGAGATAGGATATATGAACCTGGGAGAGTATGCTCCCCACATGAGAGCGCCCCACAGGGTGGACGTCCTGGTCAGCGCCATGACAAAGGACGGCCTCTGGCACTGCAATCAGAAGTGCATACACTGCTACGCTGCAGGCCAGGTCCATGCAGAGGAAAAGGAGCTTTCCACTGAGGACTGGAAGAAGATACTCGACAAGCTCAGAGCAGCGGGTGTCCCGCAGGTCACCTTCACAGGCGGAGAGCCTACCATGAGAGAAGATCTCTTCGAGCTCATATCCTATGCCAGATGGTTCATATCAAGGCTAAATACCAACGGAGCGAAACTCACGAAGGAATACTGCCAGGAGCTGAGGAATGCGGAGCTTGACAGCCTGCAGATAACCTTCTACTCCTCTGATGCTGAGGTGCATAACAAACTGGTGGGAGCTCCCCAGTATGACAATACCGTAAACGGTATAAAGAATGCCCTTGCGGCAGGTCTTTCAGTGAGCATCAATACTCCGCTCTGCACACTGAACAGAGATTACGTCAAGACCCTGGAGTTCCTTCATGAACTGGGCGTCATATATGTCACGTGTTCCGGCCTGATCACCACGGGCAATGCGCTCAGCGAAGAATCAGAGAGCCTGCAGCTCAACAAATATGAGCTCATGAGGACTCTTAAGGAAGCCGTAGACTACTGCTACGCCAACGGTATGGAGATCAACTTCACATCTCCCGGATGGATAGAGAACGATTTCTTCGAAGAACTGGGCATCAATACACCCACCTGCGGAGCCTGCCTGTCCAATATGGCAGTGACGCCGGGAGGAAAGGTAGTGCCTTGCCAGAGCTGGCTGTCAGGTGATACCCTTGGAGATATGCTCGAGGATGCATGGGTGGATATCTGGGAAAGCGACGAGTGTAGGAAGCACAGAGAATATTCCGCAAAGATGGAGGGCCTTTGCCCCTTGAGAGTATACAGTGAAGAAGAGGAAGGAGGACAGAGCGGTGAAGAGTAGTATAAAGAAAGTTGCGGCGCTTATCGCCTGCCTTACCATAGTATTCGCCTTTGCTGCGGTCCCGTCATTCGCAGCAAGCCCCACCGATGAGATACTCAACTATCTTATAGTGGCTGATGTTAATGACGACGGTACCGTGACCTTGAAGTATCACATCGACTGGAAGGTACTCGACGATGTGGTTTACGGGCCTTTGGAAGACATATATGTGGGCACCCCAAACAGAGAATACGTGGACTACAGCGCGTTGTCTGATACCATAAGTGATATGTATTACGACAGCAGCAACGGCGGCATGCACATATATCTTGACAGAAAGTATTATGCCGGTGAGGTCGTTAACTTCGAATTCCAGGTCATCCAGGACTACATGTACGAGATGAACGCCGTGAGCGAAGGCGAAACTCTTTACTGGTTCGTTCCCGGATGGTTTGACGAGATAGCCGTCGATAATCTCGTGGTAGCCTGGAACAGTGACAAGGTTGCGCACTGCTCATCAGGGGCATATACCGAACAGGGATATTACGTCTGGTATACAAGCCTTAAGCCCGGCGAGAGATTTGAACTGAAGGTCTTCTATCCTAACGATGCTTACATGTTCGATGAGAGCAAGTCATACAACGACCCATACGGAGGCGGAGATGGCGGTTATAGCGGCGATGGATCAGATTTCTTCGAAGTCCTTGCAGGTATCTTCGGCCTTATGTTCTTCATCGCGCCTTTCGTGATCGTAGCTAAGCTCGTAAAGAAAGCATATGAAAAAACTTCCGGTTTTGCCTCGGGAGATACCGCGACCAAAGTCACCAGGACCAAAGTCGAGTACTATCCCAACTGTCCGGGCTGCGGAGCTCAGAGGAAAGAAGGCCAGACGGTCTGTGAGTACTGCGGAAGGAGCCTTGTAAAGAGCGAGGAGATAATCGAGGAGAAAAAGATCAAAGACGAGGACAAGGGAGCTCTCAAATACAAGAAAAACGGAGAGTATCACTACGGTTCCGATCCTAATACCTACGTGAGAGTAAACGTG
>CAYUGP010000223.1:0-2321 GCA_964444315.1 uncultured Oscillospiraceae bacterium
GCACGACATACTGCTCGAACTTGGAAAAGAGGAAGTATATGCCGACATAAGTGATTTTGTCCTTGGTGATCTGTAATGGTGAATATAGGGAACTCATGGGATGATATCCTGAAAGATGAGTTCAAAAAAGAATACTATCTGAAGCTGAGGGAATTCCTTAAATCCGAGTACAGCACCAGGATCATATATCCTGACATGTACAACATTTTCAATGCCTTCAGGTTTACTCCCTACGAAGATGTCAAGGTGGTCCTTCTCGGACAGGATCCCTATCACGAGCCGGGTCAGGCCCAAGGGCTTTGTTTTTCGGTGCCTGCTGATTTCAAAAAACCGCCGTCCCTTGTGAACATGTACAAGGAGCTGGAGGATGAACTAGGCATAGTCAGGACTTCTGGCAGCCTTGAAGACTGGGCACATCAGGGCGTGATGCTTCTCAATGCGGTGCTGACCGTCAGAAAAGGGGCTGCAGGCTCTCACGCGGGAAAAGGCTGGGAGATATTCACCGACAGAGTCATAGAGATACTCAATGACAGGGAAGATCCGGTCATATTCCTCCTGTGGGGAGGCTACGCCAGAAAAAAGAAAGCCCTGATCACAAACAAAAGGCATTTCATCCTGGAGTCTGCCCATCCGTCGCCTTTGTCAGCGTACAACGGATTCTTCGGAAACGGACATTACAAAAAAGTCAACGAAATACTCAGGTCTTTGGGAAAAGACCCGATAGAATGGTAGAGGGTAATATATAAATGAGCAATATGATAATAGGGATCTGCGGCGGTTCCGGGAGCGGTAAGACGACTCTTGCAAAGAATATAGCTGCGGCACTTGGAAACAATGCGGTCCTCATATGTATGGACTCTTTTTACAAAGCCCAGCCGGGCACGACTTATGAACAGCGCTGCCTGACGAATTACGATCATCCAAGCTCCATAGACATCGACATCATGGTCAAGTGCCTCAAGGATCTTAAGGGGGGCAGAGCTACGGATATCCCGGTATACGATTTCACTATCCATAATAGGAGCGACGAGCCCTGGGAACATGTTGAGAGCGCACCGGTAATAATAGTGGAGGGCATCCTTCTTTTCGCTTTCCCGGAGGCAGTACAGCTTCTTGACAGAAAGATTTTCGTCGATACGGATGCTGATGTCAGGGTCTTAAGAAGGGTCGAGAGGGATATGACGGAAAGGGGCAGGAGCCTCGAGTCCATAGTCAGCCAGTACCTGGAGACCGTGCGTCCCATGCACCTTCAGTACGTAGAGCCTTACAAAGCCATGGCAGACATAATAGTGCCGGAGGGAGGCAGGAACGACGTGGCTCTGGAGATAATCCTGGGATCCATATTCAAAATCATGTGATCAATGGTAATATTTGGAGCATGTCGATTGACATGCTCCTTTTTTAGTCAAAACGTTCATGGTATTGTGAACGAAACAGAGTCCGCTCGAACATTTTTCTGAATAATTACACAGCTGTTTATTTACCTTTACGGCGATTGGGATATAATTGAAACATCTTTGAAGGGAGAAATCATGAAGCTTCTCGAGGAACGTATTCAAAAAGACGGAACATGCATAGGAACGGAGATCGTAAAGGTCGATTCTTTTCTGAATCATCAGCTGGATGTAGCCCTCATAAGGGCTCTGGGAGAGGAGTTTGCCAGGCTCTTCAAGGATGAAAAACCAAACAAGATCCTCACTTTAGAGGCGTCGGGAATACCCATCGCTTTCGCGGCTGCGGAGGCTCTCGGAGACCTGCCGGTGGTATTTGCAAAGAAGGCTGCTCCGAGCACTATGGTAGAGGATGCGTATACTGCGGAGGTGAAGTCTTTCACAAAAGGTACCGTATCGACCATAAGGGTGGCTCATCAGTATCTTAGCAAGGAAGACAGGGTCCTCATCATAGATGACTTCCTTGCATCAGGTGAGGCAGGCGCAGGCCTTCTGACTCTTCTCGAAGAAGCAGGAGCGAAATGCGTAGGCTACGGTGCCGCCATCGAAAAGGAGCACCAGGGAGGACATGCGAGGCTCGAAGCCATGGGCGTCAGAGTCGAAAGTTTAGCGGTTATTTCGTCGATAAAGGACGGCGTTATATATTTCAAAGCGTAAAAGCTCAGAGTAAAAAAGGAGAAAACAAATGAAAAAAGTATTGGCAGTTGTACTGGCATTAGCAATGGTCTTTTGCTTTGCAGCATGCGGAAAGAAAGAAGAGTCCAAGACTGTCAAGTTCGGAATGGTCTGCATAGGAAACCCCGGACTTGCATATGACTCCAACTTCATCAATGCGGCAAACGCTGCAGCGGAAGCTCTCAATGCAGAGGG
>CAYUGP010000224.1:0-2014 GCA_964444315.1 uncultured Oscillospiraceae bacterium
CTCATATTGCCGGAGGCGATCTCATCGATGAGCATCACTTCGCCGTCCTTGTCATAGCCGTACTCGAACTTGATATCGTAAAGCGCAAGTCCCTTTTCGGCCATGTCATCGGCAACGATCTTGGTGATCTTCTGAGTCATATCCTTGATATCGTCATACTGCTTTTCACTCATGATGCCCAGTACTACGAGCCCGTCCTTTGTGACGAGAGGATCGCCGAGTTCATCGTTCTTGAAAGTCATTTCAACATAATACGGAAGATCGGCGCCGGATTCGATATATTCACCGTAACGTCTGATGAAACTGCCGACTGCCTTTCTGCGGCACACTACCTCAAGGCCGTGTCCGAAGACTTTTGCAGGCAGAACTTCCATGGTAGTATCGTCAAGATTTGCTTTGACGAAATGCGTGCGGATGCCGGCAGCATTGATCTTTTCGAAATAGTATTCAGTCATGCGGAGATTGACGTCGCCTACGCCTTCAATGGTGAGTCCGACCTGGTTCATACCGGGATCGAAGACTCCGTCTGCACCGGTGCAGTCATCCTTGAACTTGAGAAGATAGTTCCCGTTTTCAAGTTCGAATACGTTCTTGGTTTTTCCTGTGTAAACAAGTTTCATTTTAGTTTTCTCCTTTTCAGAAATATGTGAATTATTTATAACCATGATAAGAGACTTGCCAAAGACAAGATGCGAGGCCTGGGCGGTCTCGCATCCTGTACTTACAGTCTGTTCAAAATATCTGCATCTTTTGCGAGGACAGCCTCTGCTTCCGCTTTTCTTCTTTCGTCAAGAGCCTTTGCGAGCGCCTCATCCCCGACTGCCAGTATCTCTGCAGCGAGAAGCGCTGCATTTTTTGCACCGTCTATGGCCACGGTAGCCACGGGTATACCGGAGGGCATCATGACCGTGGAGAGAAGCGCATCCATACCGTCGAGCACAGAGGACTTACAGGGTATACCTATCACAGGCAAAGTTGTCCTTGCTGCGATAGCGCCTGCAAGATGGGCTGCCATTCCCGCTGCAGCGATAATGACGCCGAAACCGTTTGCTCTTGCTTCATCTGCGAACTTTGCGGCTTCGTCCGGTGTTCTGTGAGCCGAATATACGTGTACTTCAAAGGGTATGCCGAGTTCGGAAAGAATGTCGGTGGCTTTTTTTACTACGGGAAGATCACTGTCGCTTCCCATCACGATACCTATTTTTTTCAAAATGCTTCTCCTTAAAATCTGGAATATGCTTAGCGATGACAGTTTAACATTCAAGTAGCCATAAATATGTGGTTTTGCCCCAAAATTTCGCTGTTTTTTATACCAGATAAAAAAATCGTTCGGTTAGCACCGAACGATATTATCATTTTTTTGATTTAAACTTCATTTGCATCTGTTTGCTTCAATCAAACGTTGAACAGGAAATTGACTATATCTCCGTCCTGCATGACATAATCCTTCCCTTCGCTTCTTAAGAAACCTTTTTCCCTTGCCGCTGCAATAGAACCGCCGACTTCAATGAATTTGTCATAAGCTATGGTCTCTGCCCGTATAAATCCTCTTTCGAAATCCGTATGTATCTTACCCGCAGCCTGAGGGGCTTTTGTTCCCTTTCTTATGGTCCATGCCCTGCACTCATCTTCTCCGGCGGTCAAGAAGGATATGAGATCAAGGAGGCTGTAGCTTGCCTTGATCAGCTGATCGAGCCCGCTTTCCTTTATTCCGAGGTCTTCCAGGAACATGGCCCTTTCATCGTCTTCCATTTCAGCCAGTTCAGCTTCGAGCCCTGCGCAAATAGCTATGCACTTGGATCCTTCTGCATCTGCTATGGATCTCACAGTCTGTACAAAGGGATTGCCCTCAGGGTCAGACACGTCATCTTCAGCGACGTTAGCCACATAGATGACAGGCTTGTAGGACAGAAGCCCCAGAGATTTCACGAAATCCCTGTCCTCTTCTTCTATCTCCATGCTCCTTGCATTCTTACCTGTTCCGAGATATTCATATATCTCTTCCATGAGATTG
>CAYUGP010000224.1:2024-2313 GCA_964444315.1 uncultured Oscillospiraceae bacterium
CAAGCTGGGATTTGTCACCGCCCTTCATGGATGACTTGGCTTTGGCTATCCTTCTCTCCAGTATTTCCATATCGGAAAGTATGAGCTCCGTATTGATGGTATCTATATCCGAAGCCGGATCGATACGTCCATCCACATGAACAATGTTCTCATTTTCGAAGCAACGCACCACATGGACAATGGCCTCAACTTCCCTTATGTGGCCCAGGAACTGGTTGCCGAGCCCTTCTCCCTTGCTGGCGCCTTTTACAAGCCCTGCTATATCGCAGAATTCTATGGTCGCATATAC
>CAYUGP010000225.1:0-2301 GCA_964444315.1 uncultured Oscillospiraceae bacterium
GAACACAGGGGACGGTTCTCTGTGTTGCCCCGACCCGGTGTACCCATCTGACATCTATGCTCTTCAGGAAGAGCACCGTCGCCTGATGGAATCCCTGAAACTGACCGTGAACCACGTCGCCCGCCTGGAGCGCCTGCTGGGCATGCTCTCCCCGGAGGAGCAGCTGGTGTTAGACTGTATGCTGGTCAACCCATACAAGCGCTGCACCATCGACCTGATGGAAGAACTCCACTGTGAGATGAGTTCAGTCTACCGTATCCGTGCCCGGGCAATAGAAAAGCTCCTGCACCTTCGATACGGCGCAGGAGCGGTGGAGTAGGATATGAGAAGGCGACCGACCTTTGCATTCCCGTGATCCGGAGTGTCGTGGACAAATATGGGTCACATAAGATCAGGAGATCAGACGAAGGATGCTTCCAGAGATCTGCTCTCTAAGATCTTCCGGCGGTAACGGATCTGCATCAGTAAACCACCACCTGACAGTCTGTTCCAATGCGCCGATGATAAACTCGGTGAGCAGTTCCGGCTGTGCAGCAAGATCTCGACCGGATCTCTGATCCTGAGTCAGGTGATCCAGCAGTTCGTCATGTATACTGTTCCGAATAACTTCGGAAATCGACCACAACATGGCGTCGGAAGCAAGTGAGCGTATGAGATCCGTATTGCTTTCCAGCAGAGTGAATGCGTTATCAAGAAGCCGCTCATAGTATTCCTGTCCCGAGAGGTCCTTCGTTCTTTCTTTATCTTTGTGATATCGCTGCAGAAGATCACGGATCACGAAATCCGCGAACTCGTACTTATCGGAAAAATGGTTATAGAACGTTGCAGTCCTGACCATCGCCGCATCGCAGAGTTCTCTGACTGTGATCTGTTCAAAACTTTTGACCTTGAGAAGATCGGTAAATGCGCGTGTTAATGCAGCGTATGTTTTCTGTATCCTGAGATCTGTACCTGACATATTTGGCGAAACTCCTTCCGGTGTAAATTAATTGATTCTGAGAGGGCAACTATGTCTTCTCTTTTTGTGTGAAATAGATATAATGATATTGTAAGCAAATAATTTGCTGATGTCAAATATAATTTGGAGGTCAGAAATGGAAACGATCAGAGTAATGAACAGGGCTGAAGACTTTGCTGAAGCTAATATCAATAAGGGCCATGTTGAAGTATGGGAAGAAGGAGAACGTAACAAAGGGAATAAGGGATGCCTTGAATGGTGGTATTTTGACTGTGACACGGAGGACGGTATCAAGATTGGGGTGAACTTTGCCCTGTATCAGGTACTGACCGGCGCAAGTGGTGAGGGATACAATCCGTTCGTATATTTTAACGTCCAGATGCCCGACGGAACAGTCAAGAATCATTTTATGATGTTCAAAGACGAGGACACTTCAGTAAGAAAAGACAGATGTGAAGTCGTTATCGGAAACAACAGATTTGAGGGAGACCTTGACACCTACCATATCGTGATCAATGGAGATGAGGGTACGAAAATCGACGTCAGCCTCAAGAGCACATCCAGCGCATGGAGACCGGGTACTGGTTATGTCCTGAACGAGGAAACAGATCAGTTCTTCACATGGCTCTGCGCTGTTCCGAGAGGCGATGTAAGCGGGACTCTTGTTGTCGATGGAAAGGAATATAATGTTAAGGGCACAGGCTATCATGACCATCAGTGGCCGAGCGTCCAGACTTTCTTCTTCTGGAATCAGTGGGTTTGGGCAAGACAGCAGAACGATGATTACACGATGGTACTCTTTGACTGTGTCGCTCCGGCAGCAAACGATTACAGACGCATCCCGATCTTCTTCATAGAGGACAAAGAAGGAAACGTAATTTTCGACAATACTGATACGGAAACCTGCAGGGTCGAGATCCCTGAAACTATGGTCCATGATAAATGCGGAAGGACATATCCGGCAGTATCCAGGTATATCTTCACAAAGGGAGATACCACAGTAGAATACACACTAACGGCGGGCAAGGAATTCGTATACACAGATCACTATGCGATCGCACCGGCTCCGCTCAAGGCGATATTTGACGCAAAGGGTGTAGACACCAAGTACAGCAGATTTGCTGCAACAGGTGATTTCATCATGAAGAAGGACGGAGAAACAGTTCTGGAATTCTCCGGAGAACTTCTGTATGAGCTTGAAAGCTTCACTAAGAACTATGTGCTGTAATTACCGGGACAGATTATCAGAACCAGACACATGGACGTAGCTTTTGTCATGTCTGCCAACAACGATTCAAGATACAGTTGGGAATAGGAAAGACACATGGACGCAGCTTTTGTCT
>CAYUGP010000226.1:0-2260 GCA_964444315.1 uncultured Oscillospiraceae bacterium
CGGCATGCTGGTCGCCATCATTTCCAGCAGTCCCGCCCTCTACCTCCGCGGTGTCGTCATCATGACCTTCTTCACGCCCAACGACATGCAGGTCATCTACATCATGGAGTGCGCTCCGAAGGAACACAGAGCCAAGCTCTGCTCTATAACGAAGGGCATAGCTCTCATTTCGGTATCGCTTCTGGGACTCTTTGTCAAACTCTTTGTCAACAGGGAAAATCCTGCGACCTGGAGAAACGTTTACATCATCCCCATCATCCTTGCTTTTGTTATCGGTTTCGGAGCCATTTATTTCGTCAAGGAAACTCCAATCTATACGCAGAAGAGGCTTCAGTATCTTAGGGCTTCCGAAGAGGAGAGAAAGGCTCAGGAACTGGCTGAAAAAGAAAAAGCCGAAAAGGAAAAGAAGCAAAGCGTATCGGTATTCAGCGCTTTCAGGTTCATTTTCAAAAACCCTCAGACCAGAGCTGTTGCCATCATCGCAATACTCTTCTCCTTCGCAACGGGATATACTGGTAAATATCAGAACATGATCGAAGCAGGTGTTGCAAGAGGCGCTATCACCACTGCGGGTTCAGATCTTATCCTCATGTTCTATCCCCTTATCAACGGACTCCTTACCCTGGTAGCCGGCTTCATTATCGATGCTCTGGGAAGAAAGAAAGCGGCTCTCATCCTCGGCCTTTGGACAGCAATAGGCCTTGGTGTGTTCGCCTACGGATGCATGAATCATCTCAATCCTTACGTTACGGGATTTGCCTACGGATTCTCGATCGCAGGACTTTGGTCAATATCTGACATGATCTTCTTCGTCATCACATCTGAATCCACTCCGACGGAAATGAGGAGCACCGTGGTGGGATCCATGCAGCTCCTCGGTATGGTCGGCATGGGATTCAACATGGTATTCAACAACGTGGTCACGATGATTGCCGGATCCATGAATCTGCCGCTTGTACTGACCATCACATATCTGCCAATAGTGGCCATAGCCCTGACCATAATGATGATAAAGGTCAAGGAGACAAAAGACGTAGATCTCGATGACATTCAGATAGACTGACCATGGCACTGAATCCTAACAGATTATCGACAAATTTACTGGTGACGGCTCTCGTGATCGTCATGGTGTGGTTCATGCCGTGGCTTGACCGGAAGATATGCTCAAGGCTGGAGGTCAGCCTGAGCGACGGGGTGAGCTCAAATCCCAATGCGGACAGGATACTGCATCTAAGGAAGATCCTCCTTTATGCCCTGTTCTGCCTTTACCTTGCGATGATAGCTTACGTGGCGTTTTTCTCCCGGGCTGCGGAAGACGAGTACGTAGTACATGTGAATCTTTATGAGGATCTTGCCAGTTCCATCCACATAGACTTCGGTATACTCGGGCTTATACACTCCATATTCACCGAAGGCTTCAGTGAGGCCATGTCCCATGTAAGGGTGTCGACCACGACGCACATAAAGCAGGTGTACATGAATATCTGCATGTTCATACCCATGGGATATCTGCTTCCGTATATTTCGGACAAGTTCAGGCGTCACCCGAGGCGCAGTACCTTGGCTGCATGTTTCCTTATCTCTTTAGCAGTGGAAAACCTGCAGCTCATAACAAGAAGGGGATACTATGACGTGGACGATCTCTTTTCCAACGTCATAGGCGGGTATATAGGAGTACTTCTGTATATGTCCGTAGCCTATGTCCTGACCCATGAGGACTGGAGAGATGAGCTCAAAGCGGTCCATATCTGGAAGAGGAGTTCAAGAAAAAAGGCTCTTTACAGATTCGCCGGCAGGATCCATTTCCCGCGCACGACCGTCTGCGGTACGGAAAGGGATCCCATACTCGACTTTTATGCGAATGTTCTCGGTATGAGGCTTGCAAGCGTCATCGAAGACAAGGATGACGGAGAGACCAATTATCTCTTCCAGTTCGGCAAGAATCAGCTCGAGGTAAGGTGTGTGAAGGGAGAGGATGTGCCTCCGGCTCAGGCAGTCACCATAGCCTGCAACAACTCGGAGTATATGAGGAAGAGACTCATAAAAAACGGTGTGGCGGTCTCAGAATACAGACCTGATCCTTATTCAGGCTTAAGGACGTTCTCGATACCCGGACCTGATAACGTGACGGTGACGGTCATAGAAGAGTCCTGATAAAAACAAAAGAAAATGGACAGCAGCACTGAAGCGGCTGTCCATTTTTGAAGGAACATGATTATGATATCATTCATCTGTCGAAGCCAGCGGTTCGACTTCTATA
>CAYUGP010000227.1:0-2254 GCA_964444315.1 uncultured Oscillospiraceae bacterium
GTTCAGAGCACTCCTGTGAGCACCAGAGCGAGGAGTACGAAGCTGAGAAGCAGGATGGCAGATATAATGACGGTACCGGTCTTTGTCTGCCCTCCCGATGCTGATGAAGGCGGCACAAGATGTGCTTTTCTGAGAGTCGTAACTATGGGTTTGTAAAGTAGCATGGCCAAAGTTGCATTGATACCTCCCTTAACAAGGTTGAAAGGAAGGAAGGTGGGTATGAGCATCTTGACCACAACTTCTCTCGGAACACCCATGTACAGGGGCGTGATGAGCCAGTTCCACAGTATCATTACAGCTGTGGCGCAAAGCACACCGGCAACAAGTCCTGTGACTGCGCCTTTCATATCCCTTCTCTTCTGATAGAAAACCGCAGCCGTGCAGGCAAAAGCAGAACTTTGGATCACGTTCATCACGAAGCCTATGATACCTGTTGAGCTTATACTCACCATCTCTATGAGAGAAACGATGACCGTTATGGAAAGGGCTGCCAAGGGTCCGAATATGAACCCTGCGATGACGATGATCACATCCTTAAGGTCAAAGGACAGAAATCCGGCTACCATGGGGAATATGTTGGATACCAGTTTCGCCACGAAAGCGATGGCTGTAAGCATCCCGAGAGTAGCCAATGTCTTGGTACTTAACTTGCTTTGTTTCATTTTAGATTCCTCCGTATACTTTCATTTCGGGAATCTGTCAGGTTGAAATAAAAAGCCCCGAAAAATTCGGGGCGTGCATCACGATAGACGCTTAGTTTCTTTCATCCGGACTATACCGTTGGTGCCGGGATCTACCGGCTCAGCCCCCTGGAAAGGAGGCTCGCGGACTCGTGGCATTATCTGCCCTTTACCGCCAGTGGGGAATCACACCCCGCCCTGAAACAGATCTCTGTATTTAATTGTAAATATCATACACCTCTGAGCAATGCTTTGCAATAGCTATATCAAAGTTCAAGGTCCGTCTTTCCCAGTTGAAGCCCTGGTCCTCTCTTCCGAAATGGCCGTAAGCCGCAGTCTTCTGATAAATGGGTTTCCTTAGGTCCAGTCTGTCTATGATGGCTTTGGGTCTGAAATCCATCTTCTCGGAGATAAGGTCTGCCAGCTTGTCATCCGGGATCTTTCCTGTGCCGCTCGTATCGACCATGATGGATACGGGCTCGGCTACTCCTATGGCATACGCAAGCTGTATGAGGCATTTATCCGCAAGACCTGCAGCAACGATGTTCTTTGCCGCATACCTTGCAGCGTAAGCAGCTGACCTGTCAACTTTCGTCGGGTCCTTTCCTGAAAAGGCTCCGCCGCCGTGAGGCGCCATTCCGCCGTAGGTATCGACGATGATCTTTCTTCCCGTAAGCCCGGTATCTCCCATGGGCCCGCCTATGACGAATCTGCCCGTGGGATTGACGAGGAATTTCGTGTTCTCGTCGAGAAGATTTTCGGGAATCACAGGTTTTACGACATACTTTAAGAGATCTTCCCTTATCTGCTCCTGAGATGCTTCGGGATCGTGCTGCGCTGAGATGAGCACCGTATCGATCCTGAAAGGTCTGCCGTCTTCATCGAATTCTGCTGTCACCTGCGTCTTACCGTCAGGACGCAGATATTTTATGGTCCCGTCTTTTCTGACCTGAGCCAGTCTGTACGCCAGCTTGTGAGCCGTTGAGATCGTAAGGGGCATGAGTTCCTTGGTCTCTTTGCATGCATAACCGAACATTATCCCCTGGTCCCCTGCTCCGTCTAAATTGACACCCATGGCTATATCGGGAGACTGAGCATCTATGGAGCTCAGGAGCCCGCAGGAATCGTCAAAACCGTACTCGGGTTTTGTATACCCGATTTCTCTGATCACTTTTCTTGCAATGGCCTGAAAGTCCAGATAACCGCTGGTGGTTATTTCCCCCATAATGAAGCACTGTCCTGTTGTTACGAAAGTCTCCGCTGCCACTCTGCTGTACGGATCCTGCCTTATGGCTTCGTCGAGTATGGCATCTGAGATCTGGTCGCAGATCTTATCCGGATGACCTTCAGTAACTGATTCGGATGTAAATAGTTTTTTCATGTTTTTCCTTTCCGGAAAGCTCTAAGAAAAAAGCCCCGCTTTTTGAGGAGGCTTCGTTATGACTTGCTTTCCTCATCTTTCAGATCGCTCTGCAGGATTTAGCACCTTGGCTTTGCCAGGTTGCCGGACTTCACAGGGTCTGTCCCTCCGTCACTCTTGATGAGCTGTATTGTTTTTTCGTGATTAGTATATC
>CAYUGP010000228.1:0-2246 GCA_964444315.1 uncultured Oscillospiraceae bacterium
TAGGGGATCTCCGTGAAAATGATGGATACCCTTCCCTTGTTGTCTTCCTCTATGTGCCCTTTGGCTCTTACCTTTACCTTGCCCTGGCCAGTCCTGTAGGCTTCCTTGATCGCTGTCTTTCCGACTATGGTGGCTCCCGTGGGGAAGTCGGGTCCCTTTATGACCCTTGCCAGATCGTCGTCGGAAGTGTCCGGATTGTCTATGAGGAGTATGGTCCCCTGTATGACCTCGCGGAGGTTATGGGGAGGTATGGAAGTGGCCATACCTACGGCTATACCGTTGGAACCGTTTACGAGGAGATTGGGGAATCTTGCGGGGAGAACCACAGGCTCCTTTTCTTCGCCGTCGTAGTTAGGTATGAAATCGACTGTATCCTTATCTATATCCCTGAGCATCTCCATAGCGAAAGGCGCCATTCTTGCCTCGGTGTAACGGGATGCGGCCGCTCCGTCTCCGTCCATGGAGCCGAAGTTTCCGTGTCCGTCTACTAAGGGGTATCTCATGTTCCAGGGCTGGGCAAGCCTTACCATGGCGTCGTAGATGGATGCGTCGCCGTGGGGGTGGTATTTAACCTTTTCTTCTCCCGTGATCCTGGCCGATTTCTTATGGGGCTTGTCCGTGGTTATGCCAAGAGCATCCATTCCGTAGAGTATCCTTCTGTGAACGGGTTTGAGACCGTCTCTCACGTCGGGAAGAGCTCTTGCGACGATTACCGACATCGAATAATCGATGTAGGATTTTTTCATCTCGTCATATATCTCGTGCTGAAGCAGTCTGCTGTCGTTTATTAAATCTGCCATCTATACTGCCTCCTTAAAAGTCGAGCTGCGCGTACTGCGCGTTCTCTTCTATGAACTGTCTTCTGGGCGGGACCTTGTCTCCCATAAGAGTGGTGAATATCTGGTCTGCCCTTGCCACGTCGTCTATGGTTATCTGTACCAAAGTCCTGTGTGCAGGATCCATGGTGGTATCCCAGAGCTGCTGGGCATCCATTTCTCCCAGACCTTTGTATCTCTGGATGTCTATCTTCTTTCCCGGATAGAGGGTGGCCATCTCGGCAAGGGTCTTCTCCTGCTCCGCGTCTGAGTAGGTGTACCTCATGTCCTTGCCGACGGTGCATCTGAAGAGAGGCGGCTGGGCCGCATAGATGTATCCGTCCTCTATGAGCTGAGGCATGTATCTGAAGAAGAGGGTCAGCATCAGGGTCCTGATGTGGGCTCCGTCGACATCCGCATCGCTCATGATGATGATCTTGTGGTAGCGGAGCTTTGACGCATCGAAGTCCTTGCCTATGCCGCAGCCAAAAGCCGTGATCATATCCTTGATGGTGTCTGAAGCCAGCATCCTGTCTAGCCTTGCCTTTTCCACGTTGAGTATCTTTCCGCGGAGAGGAAGTATGGCCTGGGTCTTCCTGTCCCTTCCCTCCTTTGCGGATCCGCCTGCGGAGTCTCCCTCGACGATGAAGATCTCGGAAAGAGCCGGATCTTTTTCAGAGCAGTCTGCGAGCTTTCCGGGAAGAGATGTGGAGTCAAGAGCTGTCTTTCTTCTCGCAAGTTCCCTTGCCTTTCTGGCAGCTTCCCTTGCGCGTCCCGCCTTGATGCACTTATCTACTATTATTCTTGCCTGGTTGGGGTTCTCCTCAAGGAAAGCCATGAGCTCTTCCTTGGTAGCTCCGTCTACGAGGGTCCTCATGGAAGCGTTCCCGAGCTTCGTCTTTGTCTGTCCCTCGAACTGGGGCTCTGAAAGCTTGACGGAAACTATGGCCGTGAGACCTTCCCTGACGTCGTCTCCGTCGAGGTCCGGATCCTTTTCCTTAAGGATCTTTGCCTTTCTCGCATAGTCGTTGAACACCTTTGTCAGAGCGCTTTTGAATCCCACGAGATGGGCTCCGCCTTCAACGGTGTTGATGTTGTTGGCATAGGAGAAGATATTTTCCGAATATCCGTCTGTCCACTGAAGGGCGACTTCCACTTCGCTGTCCTTTTTCTTTACCTCATAATATATGACAGAGTCGTGGATGGGCGTCTTGTTCTTGTTCTGGAACTGAACGTATTCCTTTATGCCGCCTTCGTAGCAGTAGCTCTCCTTCTTTTTCTTGTCGCCTCTTTCATCTTCGAGGCTTATCTTGAGGCCCTTGTTGAGGAAGGCCATCTCCCTCAGCCTTGCCTGGAGAGTCTCGAAACTGAAGACTGTCTCGTCGAAGATCTCCGCATCGGGCTTGAATATGGTGTGGCAGCCTGTCCTGT
>CAYUGP010000229.1:0-2240 GCA_964444315.1 uncultured Oscillospiraceae bacterium
ATGCCCTTGAACCTTACGGGCTGCTGGAAAGCATAGGATATGCCCATGCGGGATCTTTCCGTGGGATCCTTGTCTATGATGCTCTGGCCGTCCAGGAGTATATCGCCTGAAGTGGCTTTTTCTACCCCTGCTATCATCTTGGCAAGGGTGGTCTTTCCTCCGCCGTTGGGGCCGGTAAGGCATACCAGCTTCCCGTCGGGTATGGTCAGAGATACGTCCTTTAATATCTGCCTTTCGCCTTCAGGCTGAAAGTACAAATTCTTGATTTCTAACATATTATCTCCTTATGAAAATACTGCAGTACATTATTGTATCATAGCTTGGTTTTTTTTCAATCACCTGCTTTTTAACATTGTGGCGGTGTATAATGGAAAAAAAGAAAGGTGCAAACAAATGAAAAGAAATACTGTATCGATTATTTTTTCTCTGCTTCTGGCCTTTTGTATAGTTTTAAGCTTTTCCTCCTGTTTCATATATGCAAGCGAAGGGAAAATGACGCTCAAAGAGACCAAAACAGACATAAAGGCCAGTTCCGTTTACAACCGCTCCGGATACGGGATAGTCAACTTTGAAGCTCCTGTAGAGGAAGAGGGCGGGTCCTTTGACTGGTACTGGTACGGTCTCCTCGGTCCTGAAGGGAAATACATCATCGAACCCAAACCCATGACGATCGATCCCCTGTACAATACAGTAGGGAATGAATTCTTCATATCCGACGGAGTCATATGCGACGTGGACAAGGCATATTACGACCTCAGCGGAAGGCAGCTCTTTGACATTCACCTCTTCAGATCTTCCCTTACGGGCGGCACCTACATCAGTGACACCAGGGTCATCCCCTTTTCCGGCGGCACCGGTCTCATTATGTACTCTGTCAACGCAAACAGATCCGACGGAGGACAGGGCTGGACCGAAACGGAGCTCTCGCCCATATATATCGTCGATAAAAACGGCAATATACTCAGGGAGACGCCCCGCACGGAAGAAGATTACAACAGCAGATTCTACTACGGCGGAGACGGCTTCCTATGCCGCAACGACTTTACAGGCGGCATGACCTTCTATGATCTGGACGGCAACCTTCTCATAGATCTCCGCGGAAGAGGATACAACCCCTATTCAGGCATCTTCTATAACGGATATGCCTGGGTCAGAAACGCAGAGACCGGCCTCTGCGGCTTCGTAGACACAAGCGGAAGAGAAGTCATCCCATGCGAGTACGAAGAAGTCGGAACTTTCTGCGACGGACTTGCATCCGTAAAAAGAAACGGAAAATACGGATATATAAACGAGAAAAACGAAATAGTCATACCCATAGAATACGACGCAGCCTACGGAGCCGGAGGCGGCCTTGCGGAAGTTTGCAGAAACGGGAAACACGGTTTTGTGGACTATGAGAACAAACAGGTCCTCGGCTTCGAATACGACGACCTGAGCAGTTTCGACGGAGGCACCGCTTACGGAATCAAAAACGGCACTGTATATATCCTGAGCGAAGGATCGAAAAGCTCCGTGCCGGTCCCTGTCATAGCGGGAGGCTCTGCCGCAGTCATAGGCATAGGGATATCTGTCCTTGCCCTGATAAAGAAAGCCAGAGCAGCTGCCGCAGTTTCCGAAGAAAGCGCTGCAGCCGGGAAGTCGGTAAAAGCAGCTGAGGAGGCGGCTAAGGAAGCAAAGATTTTCAAACCCTCCTTCGGAAGCAGGTCCCTGCTCATCTCAAGCAGCGACGATGAGCTTGCATCCATGCTGAAAGCCAGGTCCTTCCTCAAGGTGAAGCGCTGCGCCTTTGAAGACCTTGAAAAGGAAGCCGGAGAAGACAAACCTGACCTTATCATCACGGATATCGGAGACGAAACGGAACTTGACAAGATGATAAGCAATAAAAACGGCGCATTCAAAGACACGGCCCTGAGCCTCATACTTCCGGAAGCCCTTTTGGAAAACAGCAGGGAACGGCTTGAAAAATTGGTACAGGACGGCACCCTTGCCGCATACGTTCAGGAAGGTACGAGCCCCGCAGCTGCCATGGTAAAACTGGTCCTTCCCGTGCTGAAACCCGATATCAGCTCCGACGCATCTCTCGGCAACATGGGCAAGCTCGCAGACGCTCTCGGTATACCCGCAGTTTCCTCTCTGATAGATGCTTTCGTATCCGGAAGAGATATAAAGGTGACGCTGGAAGAAGCAGATGATAAACTCAGCATTGCGGATCTTGCAGGCATCGTGGGAGACCTCGCTTC
>CAYUGP010000230.1:0-2231 GCA_964444315.1 uncultured Oscillospiraceae bacterium
CAAGGCCGTACATCATGGTATCCACCCAGCGCTTTGAGGGATCTATGGTAAGGATGGTGAAGTGGCCGTTTTCAGTGGTCATAGCGCTTGCGCTTTTGTTCCATTCCATGTGCTCGGCTATAGTCATGCCGAGGACGAAGGTGTCCGTATCGGGGGTCTCATGGTTGTGCACGTTGGGCGCCTGCTCCACGGGCACGAAGGGAGAGTAGACTCCGCCTGTCTCTTCCATCTGGATGAAGATCTGGTCAGAGGTCACCTGCTGCATGGGGTAGACGAGTCTTCCGTCCAGCCAGTATGAATATATGTCGTCATAGTAGCGCTGGCATATCCCGAGGCATTCCTTGTCTCCTACGATTTCTTTTACTTCCATGGCATCTTTTGCAATGCATGGGTCTATATATACGTTCGCCCCAATATGGGCGCAAACGGAGTTGGCGGCAAGAAAGAGGATGAAGAAGACCTTTGCAAGGTTGAACATCTTCTGTTTCTCTTTACCTGATATCCCTTTCTGCTCCATGGGGATGAAGAGGAATATAAGGGAAGCCAGGACCACGAAGGCGGTCACCAGCCATCCGGTGAGATTGCCGTTGAGGGTATTCACCTTTACGAAGGATGCAAGGGCGAAGGAATCGACGATCCCTGTCTTTCCTGCAACGAAGCCGGCTCTTGCTCCGGGGAAGAAGCAAAGAATTATGAAAGCTATGAGCGCAGCTGTATATCCTTTGTTCTTCTTTGGGAAGCTGTCAAGGTCCGTTGTGAAGGTGAGCATCATGGGCAGGTACATGGCGCAGTACCTAAGGTGAAGAGGAAGCTTGCCGAGTGATCCGTCCCACTTGTAGGGCACGACGAACACGGCGGTACCTGCGATGATGGCTGCGACTCCTATTGCGCAGGCTATCATGAAGCGGCGCTTTTCCATCGAATATTCCTTAAGATGGGTGTATGGGAAAATGGAAAAGAAACCGCCGCTGGCAAATACGAAGAGAAAACTCAGGAGGAAGAAGGCTTCGAGGGCTACCAGGAAGTCCTTGCTCTTCCATTCCGATGTCTGCTTTTCATAAAGTCCCAGTATAGTATCCGGATAGCGGTAGAGCATGAGGAATATGCCGTATACGGCTCCTGCTATTGCCACAAGCAGGAGGATTGGCAGCACTGCCTTGAGCACTCCCTTCTTTTCCCTGATGGTATAGATAAGATAGGCAATAAGCAGCACTGCGCCCATGACTACGGCACCTGGCTTTGCTGCAAACATGAGCCCCGAAAAGAGAGCTGTCAGCAGTCCGTAAATTGCCTTGTGCTCCGTAAAGAGCCTGTAGGCGAAATATATGAGCCATAAAGAGAGCATCCAAAGAAGGCTCTCAGACATGGCGTAAGCACCCATGAGCATGTCGGGCATCAGGGCAACGGCTGCAGCTGAGAGCAGCGCCTTTTTGCCGCTCCTTGTAAAGCGCTTTGCAAAGAGGTATGCGGGGATTAGCGATGAGGTCGCAAGCAGGGTCCCGAGGATCTGGATGTAGTGGAAGACGTCCCCTCCCAAGATGTTGCTAAGAAGGTATACGGGCACCAGCAGCATGGGATAGAGAAGGTAGGGATAGTTCACGGGCTGGCCTCTGAAGGCAAGCTCACCTTCAAAGGCAAGGGAGCGGGCTATATTGGTATACAGTCCTTCGTCTATGACCACCGTAGGTGCCGTCTTTATATGTATGCTGAGCAGCAGGTGGGCGGCAAATGCGATGATGAATATGAGCAGCAGATATTTGCCGCTTCCGTCCTTTGCAGATGTGATCTCAGGAGCCGGAGCAGATACTTTTGCTGCCGGAACTTCAGCTTCTTTTGACTTCGGGCTTTTTGTCTGTGGTTTTGATTTTTTCTTAGCCATGGTTATATGTTTCTTATTTTGGGTGGTATAAAGAAGAATCGGAGATGACTCCGATCCTTCATGAAATCTTTCTTTGGTATGTTTCCTATCTCGGGAAGTTGAGGTTCTGTCCGTAGAGGTTCATGAACTCCGGAAGGGAGGCAAGCTCGAGGAACTCGACTCCTTCATGGAGCCTTCCTGCGTATTCGAACTCTTCTTCGTTGACTGCTGCGAGCTTTGAGCCTTCGCCTGCGGCGTTGCCTATGCTCTTGATCTTGGGCAGGAGCTCAGGGGGTATCATTCCTATCCTGCAGGCTGCATCCGGGCTCATGTAGTTTCCGAAGGCTCCTGCGAGGAGGACTTCATCAACGTC
>CAYUGP010000231.1:0-2221 GCA_964444315.1 uncultured Oscillospiraceae bacterium
TGAACGCCGTAAGGGCGACCTGTACTGACAAAGCATCTTCGAACTTGGTTATGATCATTCCCGTGAATGTGGCAGATATCATCAGGAGCAAAAGCCATGGTATCCTCTGCTTCCATATCTCAAAGACCGATGAACGAAGGTACGGATGTTCGGACGGCGTGATAGCTGCCATCTTTTCGATATCCTCAGTGGCCTCTTCCGTCAGAACGTCTATAGCATCGTCGACTGTGACGATACCTACAAGCCTGTTTTCCGTGTCGACTACAGGAAGCGCCGTATAGTCATATTTAGACAGCGCATTCGCAACGACTTCCCTGTCGTCCGTCGTCATTACGGATATGACGTCGGATTCCATGATATCCCCTATTTTTGCCTCATATGGGTTGAGGAGAAGATCCCTGATGGAAACTATACCTACCAGCTCTTTTTTATCAGTGACGTAACATACACTGATGGTCTCTTTATCCTCGCCTTCTTTTCTGATCTTGTCGAAGGCGTCCTTGACGGTCATATTCCTGTTCAGGTCGATGTACTCGATCGTCATGATCGACCCGGCGGAATCCTCCGGATAATTGAGTATGGTGTTTATGTTCCTTCTGGTCTCACTATCAACAGATTTGAGCATTCTGCTGACGACATTGGCAGGCATCTCTTCGATGACGTCGACCATATCGTCGACGAACATCTCGTCCATGATCTGATGAAGTTCCTTATCAGTGAAGGCCTTTATGAGGGTCTCCTGCATATCGGGGTTCATCTCGATGAAGACATCCGCAGCCAGGTCTTTCGGAAGCACCCTGAACATCCTGGGCATATCTTCTTCGCTCAGGTCATGGTCCTCGTACAAAGACTCCATTATCTCTGCTATATCAGCAGGTTCGAGGGTATCCAAAACAGATCGCAGTTTCTTAAGCTGTCTGTTTTTAAGCATTTCAAGAAGCTGTTTTTCCAGTTCTTTGTCTTCCATAGGTATACCCTCCTTTCTCCGTTTCCGTCTTCCTGTAAAATTATAGCCTTAGAAAAGTTTCAAAGCAATAAAAAAGAAGCCGATAAAACCGGCTTCTTTTCAACTTCTTTTCACATCAGTCTATTTTGGCATTGGGGCAATGCTTTACAATATAGTTATATATGAAATCAAAGTGTGCATCATCCGCATAGACCATGTTGCTGACTACCCTGCCGTTGAGCCTGATCAGGTGCTCTTTGCGGTTGACCTTTATCTTTCTGACCTTGGAGAATTTGGAATGAAGGGAACCTCCCGTGGCTGAAAGGGTACCTGCGGATACGGCACTTCTGTTTCCTCCCATGAGGCCCACTCCTATGGTGAGTATGTCGAGAGCTTTTGCCATATCTGTCTTGATCTGGGTATGGTCGACGCCTTCTTCATCCATCTCGAAAAGTACTGTATACTTGCCGTTATTGGCCTTAGTGACTATATAGTAAGCAGGTATGGACAAAACAAGAAGTATTCCGAGCACAAGGGCTATCATCTCGATGGGAAACAGGATCGCATCCAATCCGTTCCCTTGGAAAAGGCCGACGATCATCATAAACAACGCTACGATGCCCCCTGCTATCCCGATCACTTTCCATACTTCGAACAGGAGAAGGAAGGTCTTCATCATAGGAAGCTCATATACCCATGTTAATTTGTGATTATCATCTTCAAAAATATGTCCTTCAGAAGCCGGTTCTTCTTTAACGGTTTCAGTTTCCGGTAAAACGGTGTATTCAGGCAATACAGTCGTTTCTGTTTTATCAGCGGTATCGACTGGCATGTTCATTTCTCCTTTCGTAAAACAATGGATATCAATTGAATATTATCAAATGCCCGTGTTATATGCAACAATGAAAAAGTCCGGGACTGTCACAGTCCCGGACTTTCGTCTGTGGTGAAGGCGGTGAGAGTCGAACTCACGTCCGAAAACAAATCCGCAAGGCTTTCTCCGAGCGCAGACGGCAGTTCGTATTTCGGAACACTTAAGGCCCACCGACACGACTTAAATGTTCCTATCCCGTAATCCCTCCCTTATACCGGGAACTTTAAGAAAGGTTTCCTGCATGGTCGACGCCGGGATCTGCCCCTGCAGGTGAAGGCAGGCCGACGCGCAATAGCTTAATTAAGCTGCAAATGCGAAATTGTTGTTGTTTTTATCGTTTCTTTTTAAACGGGTCCTTTTTAACGCAGACCGAACCAACTGCGGCTCGCTTACCCGGCTTC
>CAYUGP010000232.1:0-2209 GCA_964444315.1 uncultured Oscillospiraceae bacterium
TTCCATTATACCACCCTTGCCCCCGATGTGAAATGCGCCAGCATACTCAACTCTTGGTTGAAAAAACTCAAATTTCCCGTTATTGTTTATATCAGCCGGTCATAGTATCTTAAAGCCAAGGGCCCGATCTTAAACAACGAAAGGAAGATATACAATGGATACACTGAAAATAGGACACTATATACAGAGCCAGAGAAAAGCCGCCGGCCTTACTCAGAAGGAACTTGCAGACAAGCTGGGCATTTCCTTCCAGGCAGTGTCCAAATGGGAAAACGGAGAGTGCCTTCCCGATACGGGTATACTCCTCGATCTGTGCAACATACTCAATACCACAGCGGACAAACTCCTGAACGGAGGCTCCGTCGCAGGTATAAAGAGAACTCTGATGCGCCTCGACGACGTGATCACAGGATTCGAATATATGGAAGGCATAGGGAAACTCTTCGGAGAGGATTCCACCTTCTTCACGGGAATGGTCGAAGGTATCAACAACAAGATGAACATGGACCTCCTTACCTATCTGAAGGACCCAATGACCAGGGAAGTGATGTATGCCGAGGTTCTGATCCAGGGCATACTTGCAGGAAAGACCGTGGACATGGATGAGATCGAAGCAAGACTCAAAAACAGGAAGATGGTCGAAGTCATAAGGCGGTATCTGACGAAAACGCAGGACGACGAGGAATAAGAAAACACACAGGCGTTCCAAAGAGGGAACGCCTGCTTTTTTAGGGCTTGTTCATTGGAGCTTGAACGCTTCACATTTTCACCGTTCTCTCCTGCGCATCCTGCGGGAATATCTGTTCATCCTCTTTCTCAGACGGACATCCGCAAGAGTGTTCGTGATCATGCTTAGGGCAAACTTCTGGACTTCTTTATCCCGTCCGAGGGACTGGGCGATCTCAAGAGATTTGAGAAGGCCGGATTCCGTAAGGTCCGTAAGAGTGAAGGCTCCTGTGGAGGTCATGATACCGAAGAATCCGTCGATAAAGGATTCGCGCTCTTCCATGCTCATGCCGGAAAGGGTTTCCGACAGAGCCTTCCTGAACAGAGCGCTGCTCCTGCTCAGAGATTCCGCACGCACGAAGCCGGTCCCTTTAACATCCCAGGTAAAACCGTCATGGGCTCTCGGTCCGAAACAGCCGCATGACACGACTTCAGGCTCTTTGGCTGCAGAAAGCAGAAGGCCGACAATGGAGTTCTGAGGTACCAGCATATGTACTTTGGGCAGTATCCTAAGGTACCCTTCTTCATCAATAAAATCATCCATGAACCCGGGCCCGTCAAAGCTGTATACAGCTTTGATCCTGTCCTGCATCTCCCCGGGGACCATGGAAGCGGCATATACGGCAAGATTGCCGCCTTTTGAATGCCCGCACACTATGAACTCCCCGTCGTACGTATCCAAAGCCCAGCGAAGATAATTAAGGGCGTCTTTCTGAGCCGGGATCATGTCCATCACCGACATGTGGAAGTTTTCCTTCCATGCAACGATGTTGTCGTCGGTGCCGCGGAAGGTTATGAAAAAAGGGCCGCCCGGAATGTGTACCGTCAGGGCAGAGAACTGCTCCGTATTCTTTAGGTCGACGGTCCTTCTGAAACCTGAAAGCATCAGAGAGCTGTAACGCCGTACAGAAGGCAGGCGGTAAAAACTCTCCAGCACCATGGGAGAAGTCGCGACTCCCAGAGAAGCGCCGTCTTTTTCATTTCTGGTCCTGTATTCCTCAGCCACATCCGTAAAAAGGACTTCCTGATCGTAGAAAGGAACTATGCCCGTCAGATTGGGGCAGCCGATCTTTGAGATCAGATAACAGTCTGCCTCATTGGGAGGATCTGCATCGAAACTGAGGTCTCCCCGCCAGTCAAGATAATCGAAAAGCACCGCCATTCAGATCACCTTCAGACTGTCCTTCGGTGTCCCGGCTTTTATGACATGGCTGCAAGCAGGACACATCTCGTCGTAGACGGTCCTTCCCGTCTTGTCTGCTCCTCCGCCCATGTGGACAAAGACCTCGACCGCTGCGCCGCATTTAGGACACGATACCTCATATAGCTTTGCCGTAGCCTTTCCTTCCTGACATCCTCTTATGGGACCCTGTGCCATATACTGCCTCCGTAAAATATATCTTTTAATTCTTAAGGCTCTGTATCGGAGCGGGGATGCGTCCTCCGCGGAGGATGAGCCCGTCCGAAGATTCATTGTGCACCG
>CAYUGP010000233.1:0-2200 GCA_964444315.1 uncultured Oscillospiraceae bacterium
CTATCAGAGTATCCTATGAGCTTACGGACAGCAATGAGCTCGTGATAAAGTATGAAGCTAAAAGCGATAAGGATACCGTTGTCAACTTCACAAATCATTCCTACTTCAATCTCAACGGCGGTGGGGTGGTGAAGGATCATACTTTATGGGTAGATACCAACTATTATACCGAAGTAGACGATGAACTTATCCCAACAGGACGTATCCTCCCGACAGAAGGTACGGATTTCGATCTGATACAAGGAGGCCAATATCTAACAGATCTTGATACGAATTTCGTGCTCAACGGAAGCGGACTCAGAAGGGTAGCCGTGCTGAAAGGATTAAAGACTGGTCGTACGCTTACGTGTTTTACAGATCAGCCCGGTATACAGGTATATAATACTCCATCGGAGATTTGCCTTGAGACGCAGCATTTCCCGGATTCACCCAATCATGAAAATTTCCCGAGTACTCTTCTTAAGGCAGGAGATCCGTTCAAAAGTACGACGATATATAAATTCAGCAAATAATACTACGGTATATGGATCCGGCAAGTAACGATCGACTTGCGGATTTACATATAAATGAGGCTAAAAATATATTGCAATGGCATGACAAGCTCATGCGAAAACAAAATGCTGCACCTTTTTGGGGATGCAGCATTTTGCTTTTGTAAATTTAGGTAAATGATTATTTATAAAATCATTCTTTTTCTATTTTCCTGTGTATCGCTTTTCCTATTTCGAATACAGGGAAGATGGTAAGGGCAAGTCCTACCGATATCAGCAGTTCGTTTGTCTGGAACGTTCCCGGAAGTATATCGAATACTTCCTGAAGTCCGGGCATATACAGAGCTATGAGAGTAAAGCCGATAGTGATTATCGATGCGCCTACCAGCCACCAGTTCACGTTTTTGAGCATCTCCTTAGAGAAAATAGATCCTGTTCTGGATCTCATATTGATAGCACAGAACATTTCTCCGAGGTTTACTGTCAGGAATGCCATTGCCATTGCGTTGACACAATGTGTACCTTTGAATACTCCGGCAAGTGTTCCGAACTCAAGATGGTATCCGATAAAGTAGGATGAAAGCTCTACGATGGCCAGATAAACACCCTGGAATACCATATCGAATCCGGTACCGTGAGAGAATATTCCGTCGGAAGAACTTCTCGGTTTTCTCTTCATTATGTTGGATTCTGCTTTCTCTGTACCGAGAGCCAATCCCGGGAGAGAGTCGGTGACCATGTTGATCCAAAGCAGATGAACCGGTGAAAGGATCCTGAAGTTGAGGAGCGATGCGACGAACATTATGATAACTTCAGACATGTTAGTTGAAAGCTGGAACTGAAGCACTTTGCATACGTTGTCGTAGATCTTTCTTCCTTCTTCTACTGCGTTTACTATTGTTGCAAAGTTGTCGTCCGCAAGAACCATATCAGCTGCGCCTTTTGTAACGTCGGTTCCAGTGATACCCATTCCGACACCGATATCAGCCGTCTTTATGGAAGGTGCGTCGTTTACGCCGTCGCCGGTCATTGCAGTGACCATACCGCGTGCTTTCCATGCTCTGACGATCTTTGATTTATGTTCAGGCTGTACTCTTGCGTATACTGAATACTTAAGTACTACGTCGAGCATCTCTTCATCGGTGTACTTATCGAGAGCTGCTCCCTCGATAGCTTCGTCATCACTGGTGATGATACCGAGATCTTTTCCGATCGCTACGGCTGTATCTTTATGGTCTCCTGTGATCATGATAGGCCTAATACCTGCCTGGCGGCACTCTTCTATAGCCTGATATACTTCCGGACGGCAGGGATCGATCATTCCTGTAAGTCCGATGAAGATCATATCATGTTCAAGATCTTTAGCCTCACATGACTCTGGCATCTTGTCATATTCTCTATATGCTGCGCAGAGGACTCTGAGTGCTCTGTCTGCAAAGCTCTTGTTGACTTTGTTGATCTCGTCAAGCTTTGCTTGATCCATAGGTTTGACTGTACCGTCGTCTGCAAGATATCCTGTGCAGAGTTTAGCCATGACGTCCAGTGCGCCTTTTGTGTACTGGATGTACTTATTGGGGTCTATCCTGTGGACTGTAGACATCATCTTTCTGAGTGAATCGAAAGGTGCTTCTCCAACTCTGGGTTGTTCTTCTACCAGTTTGTAACGAGGGAATCCTATCTTGTTAGCATAGTTTACAAGTGCAGCTTCT
>CAYUGP010000234.1:0-2178 GCA_964444315.1 uncultured Oscillospiraceae bacterium
AGACGGCGAGGGTTACGAAAAAGATTCCGGCAGCATAGGCTTTGCAAGGGACCTTTCCGTCGCATGTCTTAAGCAGAGGGAGCACTTCGCCCCAGGGGTCAGCGTATGGGATGCCCTTGACAGCAAAATAGACCCTGAGGAATTCCTGGAGAGAAACGGATACTCTCTTGAGAAGGGCAAGAAGGGCATACTGACATCTCTGGGCTTTGATGAAAGCAGCTACAGCCAGGAGGCAGTGTCTCTCTCTGGAGGAGAGCAGACAAGGCTGGCGCTTGGAGCGGTGCTTTTAAAGGAGCCTAAACTCCTGCTTCTTGACGAGCCGACCAACCATCTGGACATCCCCACATTGCAGTGGCTTGAAAACAGGCTGAGGTCTTACCGCGGGACTCTTATGATAGTTTCTCACGACAGGTATTTCCTGGACCGTGTGGCGACGAAGATATTCGAAATAGAAAACAAACACCTGACCGTGTACAGCGGCAACTACAGCCAGTACAAGGAAAGAAAACAGATACTTTATGAAGAAGCCTTGAAGCACTATGAGCAGCAGGCAGAGGAGATAAAACACGAAGAGGATCTCATAGCCAGATGGTACGGAAGAGGCACGGAAAAACTCATCAAAAGGGCTCAGAGCAGGGAGAAAAGGCTTGCTCATGTGGAAAGGCTCGAGCGTCCCGTGATCCTCAAGGATGAGATACGCCTGAGTTTCAAACAGAACCTTCAGACAGGCAATGACGTCATGCTCATAGAGGATCTGGGATTTGCCTATGCCGACTCACCGGACAAGCCCCTCATAAAGGACTTCGGCGCCATAATCAAAAAGGGCGACAGGGTGTGCATCACCGGGCCTAACGGAGCCGGAAAGACGACTCTTCTTAAAATGTTCATGGGTCAGCTGAGACCCACCGAGGGACGTATAAAGCTGGGAACTAACGTGGTGCCTGCGTATTACGATCAGCAGCAGGAAAACCTCGATCCTAAGAATACGGTGCTAGAGGAGATGTACAACTGCAGAGGCATACTCATAGGACCTGACGAATACGTCAGCGTAGAGAGCAGATATACCCAGACCGATCTTCGCAAGATGCTCGGAGCCATGTGCTTCAGAGGTGATGATGTGTTCAAGAAGGTGGGTTCGCTGGCAGGCGGAGAGAAAGCCCGTCTTTCCCTTCTTAAGCTCATGATGTCTGGTGCCAATGTGCTCATCCTTGACGAACCTACGAACCACCTGGACATCACGTCAAAGGAAGTCTTCGAAGATGCGCTTCTCGCATTCCCCGGCACGGAGATCATAGTGTCCCACGACAGATATCTCATAGACAAGGTCGCCACCAGGGTCATAGAGATTGGAGAGGGCGGAAAACTTGAACAGGCAGCTGCACGCAGCAAGCCTGAAAGCGTAGATGTCCTGAGCGGATTCGAAGGTTTTGCGAAGGGCTCCGAAGAGGAGAGGCAGGCAAAAAAGAAAGCCGAGACCCAGAGAAGAAGAAACGAGAGGCTTTTAAAGGAGGCTGAACACAAGGTGAATGACCTTGAGGATAAAAGGGCATCCCTTGAGGAACAGCTCTGCGATCCTGAAGTCTTTTCCGACCATGAAAGGGCAAGGAAGCTTTCAGAAGAGCTCGAGGCGGTCAAAGAAGAGCTTGACGAGGCATACCTTGACTGGCTTGAGCTACAAGGCGAATGAAAGGAAAAATCTACTATTTGCACAATAGCGAGGGAATATTCCCCGCTATTATTGTGTGAAGATACAATAAAAGATAGCTAATGACTTCAAAAAATACCTTGTACACTTGACAGGTGCATAGTATAATTCAAGCTGTCCTTAATTGATCAGTATAAAGGAGGAAGAAAAATGGCATATAAGATCACAGATGCTTGCGTATCCTGCGGAACATGTGCAGAGAACTGCCCGGTAGAAGCTATCACTGAAGGTGATGGAATCTATGTTATCGATGCAGACGCTTGCGTAGACTGCGGAACATGCGCAGAGAACTGCCCCGTAGACGCACCCGTAGAAGCATAATCAATGTTGAAACGAAACGAGAAGCACAGGCCCATCAAGGCCGTGCTTCTTTTTTTGTGCCTGAGGAAATGATATAATGAGGATATGAAAGTTACGGGACTGTCAGGGAAAAGCGGCACGGGCAAAAGCTATGTCGCAACGGAGCTTTCCTC
>CAYUGP010000235.1:0-2160 GCA_964444315.1 uncultured Oscillospiraceae bacterium
CCGAGGAAAAGGAAGTCTTCATGAAAAAGCTCGATGAGGGATCGGAGGAGCTTGACTAGACACTTGAGCATGCATCCAAGGTGTTGTCCGAAATGACGAATCTGGTGTCCTTTGCAGTGACTCCCAGAGAGGAGAACAAGATAAAGTACATCAATTTCCTCCCGGTGGATGAATCCTCTGTGGTGCTGATGATAGTCTGTGAGAACGGAAGGGTCAGCAATACGGCCATAAGGGTCAACTGCCCGTATACGGAAGATAACCTTACTCTGATGTCAAAGGTCGCTACTCACAACTACAGCGGACAGAGCGTAAGCACCATACTTACTCAGGACATAATGGAAGAATTCGAAAGAGATCTTCCGCAGCTCTCGGCAATGAGCAGCTCAGTGGTGCCCGGCTTTGTAAAGACCCTCGAAAAGATGCTGGACGTAGACCTTTACGTCAATGGCTACAAAAACGTCTTTGCCCTGCCGGAATTCAACGATATAGAGAAGGTCAAAGACGTATACGATATAGTGACCAACAAAGACCAGTTCTCCCAGGTCCTCGTCAACAGGGACAACGGACTGGTGGTCACCATAGGAGACGAGAACTCTCCGGATCTTAAGGACTTCGCCCTCATCACGGCAGACTACAGAGTCAACGGCAAGATGGTCGGAAGGCTGGGAGTCCTGGGACCGAAGCGAATGAAATACGATGAGGTGACTTCGGTCATCAAGTATATTACAGACAATATGAACGAAACGTTCGAAATAGAAGGAGAAGTCCAGAATGAGTGAAGAAGAAAAAATGACTGCTGAAGAGACCGCGGCTGAAGAAGACGCCGGCGAAAACGCGCAGAGCCAGGAAGAGCCCGGAGAAGAGCAGCCTGAAAGCGAAGAAGCAGCACAAGGTGCGGCTCCGGAGGAAGCTCAGGAAGAAGTCATCGATTACTATGACAAATGGCTGAGGGTCACCGCCGAGTACCAGAACTACAGGACGAGGACCATGAAGGAAAAGGAGGAGATCTACCAGAACGCCAATGCGAAGTTCATAGAAGGACTCCTCGAGGTCATAGACAACTTCGAAAGAGCTATGCAGACAAAGCCCGAAGGCGACAAGTTCGCAGATGGAATAGAGCTCATCTACAAACAGTTCCTTACGGTACTGGAGAAAAACCATGTGAAGGAGATAGCTGCAAAGGGAGAGAAGTTCGATCCCAAAGTACACATGGCGGTGCAGATGATGCCTGTTGAAGGTATGGAAAGCGACTGTGTCGCTGAAGTAATAAAAAAAGGATATACGATGAACGACAAGGTGATACGCCCCGCAATGGTGGTAGTGTCACAATAAGGAGGATAAAACAATGGGAAAAGTTATAGGCATTGACCTTGGAACTACAAACAGCTGCGTGGCTGTACTTGAAGGAGGAGATCCGATAGTCATTACCAACGCAGAAGGAAACAGAACTACACCTTCAGTGGTGGGCTTCACTAAAGGCGGAGAGAGACTGGTTGGCGAAACCGCAAAGCACCAGGCTATCACGAACCCCGACAGGACAATTTCGTCCATCAAACGTCACATGGGTTCCGACTACACCGTAAACATCGACGGTAAGTCCTACACACCGCAGGATATTTCCGCAATGATACTGCAAAAGCTCAAAGCAGATGCAGAAAGTTACCTCGGACAGAAGGTCACGGAAGCTGTTATCACAGTTCCTGCATACTTCTCCGATAGCCAGAAGCAGGCAACAAAGGACGCCGGTAGGATCGCAGGTCTCGACGTCAAGAGAATAGTAAACGAGCCTACGGCAGCAGCCCTTGCATACGGACTCGATAAGGCAGAAGGCGCTCAGAAGATCCTGGTATACGACCTGGGCGGAGGTACCTTCGATGTATCTATCCTTCAGCTCGGTGACGGCGTATTCGAAGTACTTGCAACGAACGGCGACACAAAGCTCGGCGGAGACGACTTCGATAACGTTCTCATGAACTACATCGCAGACGAATTCGCAAAGGAGAACGGCGTCGACTTAAGAAACGACAAGATGGCCATGCAGAGACTCAAGGAAGCTGCAGAAAAGGCAAAGAAGGAACTCTCTTCAAGCCAGACCTCGAATATCAACCTGCCGTATATCACAGTGAACAACGGAGAACCTCTCCACATCAATATGGACCT
>CAYUGP010000236.1:0-2157 GCA_964444315.1 uncultured Oscillospiraceae bacterium
AACATCGCCCTTCTCGTTTATGCAGACGGCGAAAAGCGCTACATCATCGCTCCCAACGACATCAAAGTCGGAGATCAGATCTACTCCGGAGCAGATGCAGACATCAAGCCGGGCAACGCACTTCCGCTGGCAAACATTCCTGTAGGTACGATCATCCACTGCATCGAACTCAAGGCCGGCAAGGGCGCACAGCTCTGCAGAGCAGCAGGCGGATACGCACAGCTCATGGCAAAAGAAGATAAGTATGCACAGGTCCGTCTCCCGTCCGGAGAGGTAAGAAAGGTCCGCATCGAGTGCAGAGCCACCATCGGTGAGATCGGCAACATCGAGCACGGAAACATCAACCTCGGTAAAGCAGGCCGCAAGAGACACATGGGCATCAGACCGACAGTTCGCGGAAGCGTCATGAACCCCAACGACCATCCACATGGAGGAGGAGAAGGTAAAGCTCCTGTCGGACGTCCGGGTCCTGTAACTCCCTGGGGCAAACCCGCACTCGGTTACAAGACACGTAAGAAGAACAAGGCTTCTAACCAGTATATCGTAAAGACCAGAAAGTCTAAGTAGTTGAAAAGGAAGGATAAGAAATGAGCAGATCATTAAAGAAGGGCCCGTTCGTAGACGCAAAGCTTCTTAAAGCTATCGACGAAATGAACGCAGCCAACGACAAGAAGGTCGTCAAGACTTGGTCCAGATCATCAACTATTTTCCCGCAGATGGTCGGACACACAATCGCAGTATACGACGGAAGAAAGCATGTTCCCGTATACGTAACTGAAGACATGGTAGGCCACAAGCTCGGAGAGTTCGCTCCCACGAGAACGTTCAGAGGCCACGCAGGATCTTCAAAGGTCAAGTAGGAGGAGATAACAATGGAAGCAAAAGCAGTAGCTAAATACCTGAGAATGTCTCCGACAAAGATCTCTCCTGTTGCGGATCTCGTAAGAGGAAAGAACCTTGAAGAAGCGCTCACCATTCTCAAGTTCACAACAGGCAAGGCAGCTCAGTACATCGAGAAGGTCGTCGCAAGCGCAGCAGCGAATGCAGAGAACAACTTCGACATGGACAGATCCAAGCTGTACGTAGCCGAAATAATCGTTAACCAGGGACCGACGATGAAGCGTTGGAGAGCAGGCGCACAGGGCCGTGCAGGAAGGATCCTCAAGAGAAGCTCCCACGTAAGCGTAGTCCTGAGAGAAAGATAGTCGGTAGGAGGATAAACAATGGGACAGAAAGTTAGTCCACGCGGATTCAGAGTCGGAGTTATCCAGGATTGGGATTCCAAGTGGTATGCAAACAAAAAGAACTTCGCCGAATATCTTGCAGAAGATAACAAAGTAAGAGAGTTCATCAAAAAGGAACTCTACGCAGCAGGAGTTTCCAAGGTAGTCATCGAGAGAGCAGCTGAGAATCAGATCAGAGTATCCGTCATGACAAGAAACCCCGGTATGGTTATCGGACGCGGCGGAGACGGTATCGAAAAGCTCAAGGCAAAGCTTGAGAAGATGACCAAGAAGTCCGTCACCGTAAGTATCGTAGAAGTTAAGAAACCCGATGCAGACGCACAGCTCGCAGCTGAGAGCGTAGCTCAGGCCCTCGAAAAGAGAGTCGCCTTCAGAAGAGCTATGAAGCAGACCATTCAGAGAACGATGAAGGCCGGCGCAAAGGGAATCAAGGTCGTCATCTCCGGAAGAGTCGGCGGCGCTGAGATCGCAAGATCCGAGAAGTATTCAGAAGGAAACGTTCCTCTCCATACTCTCCGCGCAAACATCGATTACGGTTTTGCAGAAGCTGATACACAGTACGGAAGAATAGGCGTTAAAGTCTGGGTCAACAACGGAGAATACCTCGACAAGGCTCTCCTCCCCGCAATTCCTGAAGAAAAGGAAGAGAAGCGCGGCGGAAAGAACGACAGAAGAGGAAACCGTCAGAGAAGAGACAGAAACGAAACACGCGGTGAAAGAAGAGAAAACCGCAGAAACAACAGATTCGAGGAAGAAAAGCCCAAGAAGGCAGTCAATCCTCGCAAGCGCCCCAACAAGCCGGCACCTGCTCCCGCAGCAGAAGCCCCCGTTGAGGCAGCAGAAGTTACAGCACCTGTAGAAGAATAGCGAAGGGAGGAAAGCTCAATGTTAATGCCAAAGCGCGTCAAATACA
>CAYUGP010000237.1:0-1250 GCA_964444315.1 uncultured Oscillospiraceae bacterium
CACAGCAAAGCCCTCGTGGGCGATGGCGTTTTCGATCAGCTTGATGGTCTGCTGGTTTAAGAAAGGATCCATGGCCGTATATACCATGAAGAGAGTGCCGGACGCATCGGAGATACACAGAAGATGCCTGGCCCTCCCCTTGGGGTTCATAATGATCACGCTTATCCTTGCCGTGCTGCTTGCAGCATGCGGCATGCATGCCTATGACGCAGCGGTCCCGTCCTGGGCTTACGTAAGAGAATCTATCCCGTTCAGTTATTGGAGGATGATAATATGCTTGTACTGAAAAACCTGAGCAAAAAATACTTTGCCGCGCAGGCTCTTGATAACGTATCTCTTTCCGTCGGTCCCGGCGAGATAGTGGGGCTTTTCGGAGAGAACGGAGCGGGCAAGACCACGCTCCTCAAGAGCATACCCGGATTCATAAGCTATTCGGGAGAGATACTTCTGGACGGAGAACCGGTGTCGAGGAAGAATATCTGCAGGATATCCTTTGCGACCAGCGAGCACAGCTTTTTCCCGGAGCTTACGGCAAAAAGACACGAGGAGTTCTATAAGGATCATTTCCCCTTGTTCAGACAGAAGAGGTATGACGGGCTCATGGACTTCTTCGGACTTCCGGAGAACAAAAAGCTGAAGAGCTTTTCGACAGGCCAGCAGAACCAGTATGAGATGATACTGGCTCTTTGCCAGGGAGCGGACGTGATACTCATGGACGAGCCCTTTGCGGGCAACGACCTTTTCAACAGAGAAGATTTCTACAAAGTGCTTCTGGGCATACTTGAACCACCGGAAAGCGTCATCATCTCCACCCACCTCATAGAGGAGGTCTCGGGCTTTGTCAGCAGAGCCGTCCTCATCAGAAAGGGCAAAATAGTGGGTGACAAGACCATATCGGAGCTGGACAGCGAAGGAAAAGACCTGGTGACCTTCGTCAAGGAAAGCTACGGATACAGTGAAGACAGGGTGGCAAAAGCCCTGGAAAACATAACGGGAGAGAAAAACTAATGAAGAAAGCATTAGCGTTCATTCTTTGCATACTGCTGATATCGGGGGCCGCGACCCTTCGTTTCGGATCATCGGTAAAGAAAACGGCGGATAAAGTTGAGTTTACTGAAGAAGTGCTTCTCGGAGATCCCAAAGAGGCTGAAGGCCTTCACGTTTCTTTCGTAAGAGAAAAGGGGAATCCGTACGCACCGTCGGATTTCGGAAGATATAGCTGGACCACTGAAGCCTGTTTCACAGGAGGA
>CAYUGP010000237.1:1260-2138 GCA_964444315.1 uncultured Oscillospiraceae bacterium
TAATCAGTTCAGGTGCGGGATATGCCCATCTTGTCGGGATCCGTCCGTTTCAGAAATGATACGGTGGAAGCTTTGAGGAAAAAGTATTCGGAAGAAATGGATAGAGGTGCTTCCGTTACGGAAATCGTTCCTGCATCCGCGTTTTACGACTGTTATCCTCTTCAGATAAGTATCCTGCAAAAGGCAACGAACGGCATTTTTCAAGTGTATAATTCCGCTGCTCTTGGCGACAGACTGTACGAATATTTCAATTTCGATATCGAGCGTGACTGGGATCTGTCAGTAACGATAGGGCCCAAAGATGTACGGGCAACTTTTTTAGGCGGAGACTGGGATCCCCTGCTGAGAGGAAGCGGAAGCCTAAGCTACGGCGGAAGCCTGTATTTCTATTTCGACCTGTATTCCAGCGGGTCGGTAAGAAAGGACTATTCCAAGGTCCCCGGCGGCTACGGCATCTACAAAGTGGACTTTTCCTATGAAGGAGGGGTCTTCAGTGCAGATCCGGGCAGCCTGACCACCTTCCGTTCCTTCGGAGATGACGAGACCATAGAGTTCCTTAAAGGCTCGGCAAACGGGAAGTACGTCTACGCATTCATAAAGACGGCGGGCGAATATGAAGTCTGCACCCTTGACGCGGTGCGCTTTGACCATCATTATTATGATATAAAGCACATTAGCCACATGAGGGCATCAAGCACACGCACACATCCCACAGCTTGTCAGACATGGGAGTCAGGAATGTTCTGACTAAGAAGCACCAAGAGGAATCCTCAAGACAGAAACGCACCACCAGCCCTGTCCTTCTCCACCACAAGCAGAGAGGGGAGTAGGAGAGAGCACTACACGAAGAGATCAGGTTCCCTGCCGGGTATGCGCAG
>CAYUGP010000238.1:0-2138 GCA_964444315.1 uncultured Oscillospiraceae bacterium
TGGTTTTCCCTCATAGTAAAATATATGTGTAATGTTGTTGCCTGTTATTGGCATGCCTAAATGCCTCGGGTGACGAAAAAGAAATTATTCTAAATAGTTGAAAAAGTAGAGAAAGGGTAGAAATGGCAAACGAAGCATTATTAAATGAACGTTTATCGCTCGTTCGCGAAGCTGTAGCTATGAAATCCAGACCCGCAAGGATCCCTCAGAATTCATTCTACGTAACGTGGAAGATCTTCGACTCTGGTTACAAACTTCACGAAGCTATGATGAACTATGACATCATGGAGAAGATCGTTCGTGAGCATCAGGAAGTATACGGCTGGGATACCCAGTTCGAACCGGGAACAAGGAATGCATTCCGTGTAACTATGCCCATGGGCGGCGGCTGGTATACCATTGACGATGAGAACGACGTGGTGGCATTCAGAGATCAGGCTATACTTGAACCGGAAGAATTCGATGAGTTCATGGCTGATCAGCAGAAGTTCTTCTGGAACAAATCCATGGCAAGAAAGTATGCACAGTCATGGAATGAAAATACCACGCTGGAACAGATGCAGCAGGTATGGGATGAATTCCAGGGCTTCATGCAGTATGCAGGACACATCGGTAAAGTCCTGAAGGAAGAGTACGGCCTTCCGCCTCTTCAGGCACCCTACGGCGCATATCCCGCACCGGACTTTATGTTCAATACCATCAGAGGTATCAAGGGATTCTGCGTAGACCTCAGAAAGAACCTGCCGAAGACTCTCGAAGTTTTCGCAGCGCTTGATGCAGTCAACTATGAGCCGGGTATGAGAATGTTCGAGGCTCTTCCCGACGGACCGGTTGAGGGCTTCTGCTTCGACTTCGGTATCACCGGATTCTGCCACAACTTTATCAATATGAAACAGTGGGACAGCATTTACTGGCCATACATCAAGAGAATGCTCGACGCAGTAGCAAAGCAGCATAAGAACTGCTGCATGTTCATGGAAGGCGAATCCAAGAGATTCTGGGATTACTTCAAAGATTATCCGAAGGGAACCATCTGCATGCGTCCTGACAAGGAAGACTGCTTCGAACTCAGAAGAGAGTGCCCGGACATCGCCATCATGGGCGGTATGCCGAACGTTCTTCTCGGAACAGGCACTGTACAAGAGTGCTTAGACCTTGCGAAGAAGTGCTGTGACGAACTCGGAAGAGACGGCGGATTCATCATGTCTCAGGATAAGCTCGGTTCATTCAGGATCGACGGCAAGAGAGAGAATCTTAAAGCAGTATGCGATTTCGTAAGAGATTATCGTTAATATAAGGAGGTTGTCATGGTTAACATTTCTGATTATGATGAAGGTCTTGAATACCTCGCAAAGAACATGAAGCTCCCCTTCCCGGAGGATGCGCTGGAGCAGAGAAAAGCGGCCGTTAGGGGTCTTATAGCGACCCTTTTACGTCAATAGAAATTATTTAGGTTATTTGAAAGGAGAAAATTCAAATGGCAAAACAACAATCCACAGCAATGGGTGATCTCACTCCTACGCTGAAGTGGGGAACAGTGTATGCATACGGTGCATGCGGACTTGGTTCCTGGTCACCGTACCTCGTATTCCAGGCATACTACCTGATGTTCTTCCTCACAGAAGTTCTCGGACTGAACACTTACGTTGCAGCCACGATCTACACTGTAACACAGTGGATCAAGGTAGTCACCATGATGGGTGCAGGCGTTGCTATCGACAGCATCCCGCTCAAGGGCGGAAAATATCGTCCTTGGATGAGATGGATGGCAAACCACCTGTTCGTATCCTTTGTTCCTATGTGGGCAAACCTCGGACTCGGCCAGGCCGCATCTATCGCAGTATTCATCGTCCTCTTCACAATTTCCATGTTCGCTTACAACACGATGTGGGTTGCTAACAGAGGACCTCTGGCAAAGAACTCCCTCGATGCTGCCATGATCGCTCAGGGACAGCAGGTAGCTTCTTCTGCTATCGGTATCGTCAACGGTGTATTCTACGTATGGGTAATCAACCTCTGCGTAGCACACTTCCCGGTCAAGTATGCTTACAGCGTAGCTGCTGCAGTATTCTGCGGTATCATCCTTCTCACAATGATCCCTCTCCAGGCGATCACCAAGAAGTATGACCTCCCGCCCG
>CAYUGP010000239.1:0-2131 GCA_964444315.1 uncultured Oscillospiraceae bacterium
AGAAGATCATCCTGGTAGGCGGATCCACACGTATCCCGGCCGGTCAGGAAGCCGTTAAGAAAGTGACCGGCAAAGAGCCATTCAAGGGCATCAACCCTGACGAGTGCGTAGCGGTAGGCGCCGCCATCCAGGCAGGCGTCCTGAAGGGCGAAGTCAACGACGTACTGCTTCTGGACGTCACCCCGCTTTCGCTCTCCATCGAGACCCTCGGCGGCGTAGCCACCAAGCTCATCGAGAGAAATACCACGATCCCGACCAAGAAGAGCCAGATCTTCTCGACCGCGGTCGACAACCTGACCGCTGTGGACATCCACGTAATGCAGGGCGAAAGACAGATGGCTGCCGACAACATCACCCTCGGCAGGTTCCAGCTCTCCGGTATTCCTCCGGCGCCCCGTGGGATCCCGCAGATCGAGGTTACCTTCGATATCGATGCCAACGGTATCGTAAACGTAAGCGCAAAGGATCTCGGAACAGGCAAGAGCCAGAACATAACCATCACTTCTTCTACAAAGCTTTCCGAAGATGAGATCAATGCCAAAGTCAAGGAAGCAGAACAGTATGCAGCTGAAGACAAGGCAAAGAAGGAAGGCATAGAGGTGAGGAACCAGGCTGAAACTCTGGTTTATGAGACCGAAAAGAACCTCAAGGATCTTGACGGAAAGCTCAGCCCTGAGGAAGTTTCCAAGATCACCAATGCAAAGGACGAACTCCAGAAAGCCCTCAACGCAGGAACGACCGAAGAGGTCAAGGCAAAGATGGAAGCTCTTACGAATGAGTACCATATCATCTCCACAAAGCTCTACGAGCAGGCTCAGCAGGCCCAGGCAGGCCAGAGCGCAGGACCAGATAGGCGAGCACAGGGTGCGTACACTCAGGAAGATACCAAACATAATAATTATGATGTCAACGTCGTCGATGCAGACTTTGAGGTAGTCGACGACTAGGTGACGCATGGCAGATAAAAAAGATTACTATGAGGTCCTGGGACTAAGCAAAGGGGCTTCAGAGGAAGAAATTAAATCAGCATTCCGAAAAATGGCTATGAAGTATCACCCGGACAGAAATCCGGGTGACGCTTCTGCCGAGGAGAAGTTCAAAGAGGTCAACGAAGCCTATTCGGTCCTGTCGGATCCGGATAAGAAGGCAAAGTATGACCGTTTTGGATTTGCAGGAATAGATCCCTCTTACGGGGCAGGCGCAGGCGGCGGAGGATTTTCGGGATTCTCCGGTTTCTCCGGGTCCCGCGGGTTCAATGCCAGCGATTTCGGTTTTGACGACCTGGGCGATATATTCAACATGTTCACGGGAGGCTCTTCGTATTCAAGTACGAGGAACGGCCCGAGAAGAGGCGCTGATATACAAAAGCGCATGACCATAAGCTTCGAGGAAGCAGCCTTCGGTGTAAAGAAGACCATAAAGGTCACCAAGGACTGTGAATGCGAAAGCTGCAAGGGTACCGGCGCAAAGGGCGGAACTGCAAAGCACACCTGTCCTCAGTGCAAGGGTACGGGTACCGCGACCACTGTACAGAACACCATACTTGGCACTATGAGGAGAACAGGCCCCTGCAACGTATGTAACGGCAAGGGATATGTCATAGATACCAAGTGTGACAAGTGTTTCGGAAGCGGCACTATCAACAAGACCGTGAGCATCAACGTGGATATCCCTGCGGGAGTAGACACCGACTCAGTGGTGACTCTCAGAGGCCAGGGTGAGCCGGGCATCCAGGGCGGCAGCCCGGGAGACCTCTATATAGTGCTCAGCGTTGCTCCTCACGACTATCTCAAGAGGAAAGGAAACGACCTCTGGATCACCGTGCCCATCACCTTCACACAGGCAGCTCTCGGAGATGAGATCACCATCCCGAGCCTCAGGGAGAAGATATCCTGCAAGATACCTGCAGGTACACAGCCGGGCACAGTGCTCAGAGTCAAAGGCAAGGGCATTGCAGCTCTCAATACAGGCAAGATGGGCGACATGTATGTCGAGGTGAACCTGGAAGTACCCACAAAACTCACAAACAAGCAAAAGGATCTCATAAGGCAGTTCGGCGAGGAAAAACCGGCTGAAGGTTCCTATGCAAAGCGCAAGAGCTTCGCAGACAAGGTTAAAGAGTTCTTCGACT
>CAYUGP010000240.1:0-2119 GCA_964444315.1 uncultured Oscillospiraceae bacterium
CAGGTACTTGAGGTACACCTTGGCCTTGCGGCATCCCGCAAGGGCTGGTACGTATCCACCCCCGTTTTCGACGGTGCAAAAGAGAGCGACATAAGAGAGCTCCTCAAGGAGACGGGACTTCCCGAATCCGGAAAACTGATGCTCCGCGACGGACGTACGGGAGACTACTTCGACAAGCCTATCACCGTAGGATATATGTATATGCTCAAACTCCACCATCTGGTAGACGACAAGATCCACGCCAGATCCACAGGACCGTACTCACTGGTCACCCAGCAGCCCTTAGGCGGCAAGGCCCAGTTCGGAGGACAGCGTTTCGGAGAAATGGAAGTCTGGGCCCTCGAGGCTTACGGCGCAGCGTATACACTGCAGGAGATCCTGACCGTCAAGTCCGATGACGTCATCGGAAGGGTCAAGACCTACGAAGCTATTGTAAAGGACGAGAATATACCTGAACCGGGTATTCCGGAATCGTTCAAGGTCCTCATCAAAGAGATGCAGTCTCTTGCTCTCGATGTCAGAGTGCTCGATGAGAACGATCAGGAGATCGAACTCAAGGATACTTCCGAACTCGACGGAGCAACAAGCTTTAACGCCATTGAGTTCGAAGACAGAAGAGGGAACTTATTCGATGACGAATTCGCAAGTGCGGGATTCGGCATGATCTCTTCTGAGGGTGAGGAACTCGATTCGTACACAGACCCGCTTTATGACATAAACGCGGGCGAAGAAGAAGAGGATTTCCCGGGAGGTGACGAATAATATGGAACTGACCAATTTTGAATCACTGCAAATCGGACTTGCTTCCACAGAAAAAATACTGTCATGGTCACACGGTGAGGTAACGAAACCCGAGACCATCAACTACCGCACATTAAAGCCCGAAAGAGACGGACTTTTCTGCGAAAGGATCTTCGGACCTACAAAGGACTGGGAGTGCCACTGCGGTAAATACAAGAGAATACGCTACAAGGGCATAGTCTGCGACCGCTGCGGCGTCGAGATCACCAAGTCCAAGGTAAGAAGAGAGAGAATGGGACACATAGTCCTTGCCACTCCCGTATCCCACATCTGGTACTTCAAGGGCATACCCAGCAGAATCGGGCTTGTCCTCGACATGTCACCCAGAACTCTTGAAAAGATACTGTACTTCGCCAACTATGTAGTAACGGATCCGGGAGATACGGATCTTCACTACATGGACGTTCTCACAGAGCAGCAGTACAGAGAAAAAAGAGACGAGTTCGGCAGCGCCTTCAAGGCAGGCATGGGCGGCGAAGCCATAAGAGAACTTCTCAAGGCCATAGATCTTGATGAGCTCTCAGAGAGCTTAAGGACCCAGATGCGCGAAAGCCAGGGACAGAAGAAAGTCAAGATCGTCAGGAGGCTCGAGGTCATCGAGGCACTCAGAACAGCCGGCAGCCGCCCCGAGTGGATGGTCCTGGAAGTCGTTCCGGTCATTCCTCCGGACCTTCGTCCTATGGTACAGCTGGACGGCGGAAGATTCGCCGCTTCGGATCTCACCGATCTGTACAGAAGGGTAATAAACAGAAACAACAGACTCAAGAGGCTTCTCGAGATAGACGCTCCCGACATCATCGTCAGGAACGAAAAGAGAATGCTCCAGGAATCTGTGGACGCTCTCATAGACAACGGCAGAAGAGGCCGCTCCGTAACAGGCCCCGGCGGAAGACCCTTAAAGTCTCTTTCCGATATGCTCAAGGGCAAGCAGGGAAGATTCCGTCAGAACCTTCTCGGTAAGCGTGTAGACTACTCCGGACGTTCCGTAATCGTCGTAGGACCTGAACTCAAGTTCTATCAGTGCGGACTTCCGAAGAAGATGGCATTAGAGCTCTTCAAGCCCTTCATCATGAAGGAACTTGTAAAGAACGGACAGGCTCACAACATCAAGAGCGCAAAGAGAATGGTAGAAAAGGTCCGCCCGGAGGTCTGGGATGTACTCGATTACATCATCAAGGATCACCCGGTGCTCCTCAACCGTGCTCCTACGCTCCACAGGCTTGGTATCCAGGCCTTCGAACCGGTCCTGGTAGAGGGCAAAGCCATCAAGCTCCATCCGCTGGTTTGTACGCCGTACAACGCCGACTTCGACGGAGAC
>CAYUGP010000241.1:0-2103 GCA_964444315.1 uncultured Oscillospiraceae bacterium
GGCTTCCCGGAACGGACCATGCATCCATTGCTACGGAAGTCAAGGTCGTAGAACAGATCAAGAAAGAAACGGGAAAAACAAAGGAAGAGATAGGCCGCGAAGAATTCCTCAAAAGGGCATGGGCCTGGAAGGAAGAATACGGCAACCGCATCACCATGCAGCAGCGCAAGATGGGCTCCAGCTGTGACTGGACCCGCGAGCGCTTCACTATGGATGAAGGCTGCAACGAAGCTGTAAAAGAACACTTTATCAACCTTTACAACAAAGGGCTCATTTACAAAGGAGCAAGGCTCATAAACTGGTGTCCCGTCTGCAAATCGGCACTTTCCGATATCGAGGTCGAACACGAAGACGTAAGAGGCAAGTACTACTACTTCCGCTATCCCGGCGAAGACGGTTCAGAAGGAATAGTGGTCGCCACCTCACGTCCGGAGACCATGTTCGGAGACGTTGCGGTCGCAGTAAATCCCGAGGATGAAAGATACAAAGATCTGGTAGGTAAAAATGTCATGCTGCCTCTTGTGGGCAGGGTGATGCCTGTGGTCGCAGACCCCTATCCCGACATGACCAAGGGTACAGGCGCAGTAAAGATCACGCCCAACGCAGACCCCAATGACTTTGAAGTAGGCCAGAGACAGGGCCTCGGGATGATAGAGTTCATGGCAGAAGACGGCACCATGCTCGAAACGGCAGGAAAATATGCCGGTATGGACAGATATGAGTGCAGAAAGGCCTGGGTCGCGGATCTTGATGCGGCAGGCTATCTTGTCAAGACCGAGGATATGACTATTCCCACGGGTACATGCTACCGCTGTCACAGTGCGGTTGAGCCCAGGATCTCTGAGCAGTGGTTCGTCAGGATGGAGCCTCTCGCAAAGCCTGCCATCGAAGCAGTCAAAAAGGGCGAGACGGAATTCGTTCCCGACAGATATGACAAGATCTACTATCACTGGATGGAAGATATAAAGGACTGGTGCATCAGCCGCCAGCTCTGGTGGGGCCACAGGATCCCCGCATATTACTGCGAGAACTGCGGTGAGATAGTCGTTGCAAAGGATACCCCTTCCGTATGTCCGAAGTGCGGCTGCACGCATTTCAGACAGGATGAAGACGTACTGGATACATGGTTCTCATCGGCCCTCTGGCCTTTCAGCACGCTCGGATGGCCGGAAAAGACAAAAGACCTTGAGAAATATTATCCCACCAGCGTTCTTGTCACAGGATATGACATCATATTCTTCTGGGTTGCGAGGATGATATTCTCCGGCATTGAGTGTATGGGTGAAGTTCCCTTTAAATATGTTCTCATTCATGGGCTTGTAAGAGACAGCCAGGGCAGAAAGATGTCAAAATCTCTGGGCAACGGGATCGATCCTCTGGAGATCATAGATATCTACGGAGCAGATGCACTGAGATTCATGCTTCTTTCAGGCATTGCCCCGGGTTCGGATATACGCTATCAGGACGAGAAGGTCCAGGCAGCAAGGAATTTCGGAAACAAACTGTGGAATGCTTCCAGATTCGTCATAATGAACCTCTATGACAAAGACGGAGAGCCTTTGCCCATAGCGGATGAAAAGAGCACAGATCTTAAGACGGAAGACCGTTGGATGATACAGACCATCAGCGATTCCATCGAGGAGATCACAGCCAATATGGACAGGTTCGAACTGGCCCTGGCTGCAGCAAAGATCTACGATCTCATCTGGAGCAATTACTGCGACTGGTATATCGAGTTTACAAAGGCAAGGCTTTACGGCGATAACGAGTCTGATAAGGAGACTGCAAGATTCGTTCTTCTTGACTGCCTTAAGAAACTCCTTAAGATGCTTCATCCGTTCATGCCGTTCATCACGGAGGAGATCTGGGGACATCTGCCCAAAGGTGAAAACGAACCTTCCATGATAATACTTGCAGACTGGCCTTCGGTATCCTCCTGCGACTACAGTGAGGACGTAAAGACCGTAGAGCTTTCCATGGATATGATAAAGGCCATAAGGAACATACGTTCCGAGGTGGGCGTAGTTCCGTCAAAGAAGATCAAAGCCATCGTCGCTGCCGATCCGGGCTATGAAGATGCGGCAAGAAAGGGAGAACCCTATC
>CAYUGP010000242.1:0-2096 GCA_964444315.1 uncultured Oscillospiraceae bacterium
GCTCGTATAATTATTAGCATAGCCCGCTAAAACATCTGTACCTACAGTTCCGGTCGCATTTCTGGAACCTTCGTATACCCAAACGTTGCCGCCATCATGATACTGCTCCTTCATATACATGATGGTGTAACCAACGGTTTTTCCAGTCCACTTTGCATAAAGCGTAGTATTACCGTTTATTGTCACTGACCCAGTAACTCTGTTCGTTAATTCTGCGTCAGAATACCATCCTTCAAAATCGTATCCATCCCTTGTCGGATTTGTGGAAGGAAGATCAACAGTTGTGCCATAGGGGTGCGTACCGCCGCCGACATAACTACCGCCGTTAGTCTCATAAGAGAGCTGGAAGTTCTTACGGGTGTAGTAAACCTTAAGTTCCTCTTTCGGCTCACCATTCAGTCCGCTGGTCGTAATCGTTGCGCCTTGTGCAAGTTCAAGAACAGCAAAATCGAACGTCTTGACATTTGGCGTCACATAGCTGTTCAAAACACCTTCTACATCTTCCACTCTGGAATTCGGTATCTCAGTATACCCGTCACCTTCCAGATCTTTAAGCATGTACACGAAATCATACTTTGCGGTATATGGTACATACTTAATCCTTATGGTTACTTTTCTTTCGCTGTCAAACTGATTTTTCTTTACCTCAACAGACTGTTCGCTTGGATAATATACAGGAGCTCCAGGAACTTCATCATCATCGGTTTTTGTAGATGCCGGCGCCGTTACCGTATAAGGAAGATCGACTTCTTCCGCCTGGAACAGATCTGTGTTGAAAACTACATCTTTGCCCTGTGTTGCGGCGCTGTCATAGTAATATTCGACAGTGATGCTATAGACCGTAACATCACGGAATGCGGCTATGGCAACGAAATTGTCTTCAACAAGAGTATTCTCAGTTACCACAGTGGTCGTAGGCTCATAATGTCCGGGTGTGGACCCACTTTCCTCGACCCACTCTGCAACGACCCACTTGTCAAATATCTTTCCGGAGACGAAGGGATCCTGCGGAAGAATGCCTATCTCCTCGCCCTCAAGACGGAAGAACTCGGACATCGCCTGAACTTCTTGTCCGTTTTCGTCAATATATATGAACCTGACACTGTGCTGCTCTGCCAGCTTCGCCTTAAGCTCGAGGTCGCTGGTAACAGGTTCTCCTTCTGTATGCTTTGTATTTTCGTCAGTGACGTCTTCATACCATCCCTGGAACTGATATCCGGAAACGGTAGGAGCTGTCGGGAATGTAAGAGAATCACCTGAATAATATGTGTCTGTCTGATATGCCTGGCCGTTTACGGTATATGTAACAGTAAAGACGGTCTGGTCATATTCTGCCCAGACTTTAAGATCTGCAGTAAGGGTCACGTTGTTCGTGAACGACTTTACCTGTTCTCCGTCTTTGTATACCCAGTGTCCGTGATATCCGGGTCTTGCAGGAACTGCAGGGATGTCATTAAGACGGTAGGAAGTAGTTACATTAACCTCTTTTGTTGCATATGTAGCTGTGTCGTTTTCTTTTTCATAGAAATTGACTGTGTATGTTAGATAGTCATAATCCGGAACTGCTGTTATGTCTCCAGTCGGGACGTAGTCTGCGGTAATGTGCGTGCGCGGTGACGTAACGCTTATCTCAGATCCTTGATTCCCTTGGACTATGGCACCTTCTGACCAATAGGCAACATAATCCTGACGAGCAATTACAGCCGGGAGCTGATCGCCTATTGCATGTCCTTTTTCTACTTGTATCCATGCGTACCATTCGGCATCACGGTCGTAGAAAGTGACAGACCAGTATTCGGGATCTTCTCCGTCTTTGGTCTCGCCTCTCTTTCCGCCCTCTTCGGACTCTTCTCCTTTCTCACCGGAGACAGGTTCTTTTTCGTCTTCTTCTGACTCTTCTGTCTCGTCGGGAATCTGAGCCTCCGTTTCTTCGGACTCTTCTCCTTTACTGCCTTCCGGCGAGGCTTCCTGTTCGCCTGCCGGGGCAGCGGAGTCAATGTCCGCCGGGAGCTTTTCTCCTTCCGGATTATCGACTGTTTCAACGATCTCCTGCTGAGGAACGTCCGTGCCGTCTGCGTATGCACGGGCAAACATCC
>CAYUGP010000243.1:0-2051 GCA_964444315.1 uncultured Oscillospiraceae bacterium
GGATGTACGAATTCCCCGTCGCAGTAAATGGCCCAGGGAAGATCCGTAGCCGTTCCGTGCGCTTCTGAATTGAAATAGTTGCCCCAGCGGCCTATAGCCTGGCCGATGACTACTCCCATGAATGTAAGGTCTACCCAGTCCAGTATCTTTTGCTTCCATTTTATCAGGCATATGATACCGACAGTGATCCCTGCTATGAGAGCACCGTGTATGGCGAGACCTCCTTCGCGTATGTTGAGTATAGATCTAAGATCATCTTTGTAATTATCCCATTCGAAAATGACATAATAGAGCCTTGCGCCGACTACACCGAACGGAACTATCCATAAAGCGTAATCCAGCGTTTTCTCAGGATCTATGCATCTGGAAGGTGCCTTCTTATACACCACTAAAAATGCAGCAACGATGCCCAGTGTGAGCATTATGCCGTACCACATTATATCCAGGCCCCCTATGAGAGGGATGTTTTCAGGTATTGTAAATGCGACTCTGTCAGGAACGGGCAGGAAAGGTGTCCTTCCCGCTGCTGAAGTAAGCGTAACTGTTGTCATAATTCTCTCCTGCCTTCCATGGCTCTGTAAAGAGTCTCTTCGTCTGCATATTCAAGATCTCCTCCCACGGGAAGCCCGTGAGCTATCCTGCTGACTTTGATACCGGCAGGTTTGAGGAGCCTGGCAATATACATGGCCGTAGCTTCGCCCTCGATATTAGGGTTCGTGGCGAGTATAACTTCTTTTATCTCATCGTTTTCCTGGAGACGCACTATGAGAGACCTTAAGTTTATGTCATCCGGTCCTATACCGTCCATCGGAGATATAGCTCCGTTCAGAACATGATAAAGCCCGTGATACTCCTTTACTCTCTCCATAGCCGATACATCTCTGGGATTCTCGACCACGCAAATGGTGGTCTTGTCTCTTGACGTATCCGCACAGATATCACAGGGATCGGTATCTGTCAGATTACCGCAGACACTGCAGTAGTGCATATTCTCTTTGGCATCAACAATGGCCTCGGCTATGCCTTTTGCTTCCTCGTCAGACATGGCAAGAATGTGAAAAGCAAGCCTCTGCGCTGTTTTCCCGCCTATTCCGGGAAGCTTGGACAGCTCCGCTATGAGGCGGTTGAGAGGTTTAGCGTATCCCTTCATAACTTAGAAACCGAGTCCCATTCCGCCTGTTACGGCCCCCATCTTGCTCTCAGTGAGCTCATCAACTTTTCTCATTGCCTCATTGCATGCTGCAACGATAAGATCCTGAAGCATCTCGACATCGTCCTGAGCCACTTCCGGATCTATGGTAACGCTGATGATCTCATGCTTTCCGTTGGCGACTACCTTTACGGCTCCGCCGCCTGCGGATGCTTCTACCTCGCTGGCCTCGACTTCAGCCTGTGCAGCCTGCATCTTCGCCTGGAGCGCCTGGAACTGAGCCATCTGCGCCTGCTGGTTATTTACCTTGGGCTTTTTGCCCGCTTTCATTCCTTTACCCATTTCTTATCTCCTTATGCCAATTCGCCGTAGAGGCTGAAAGTCTGAGCCTTCACTATCCTCACTTCGACTATCTGTCCTATGAGCTCTTTCCCTCCCGGGAAATCCACTGTCATGTTGCTTTCCGTACGCCCGGTGAGGACTTTACCGTTCGTCTTCGAAGGACCTTCCACCAGCACCTTCATGACTTTGTCCTGATACTGAGCGGATTTTTCCTCCTGTATCTCATGCACTGCCTTGAGCAGCCTGTTGAACCTTTCATGCTTCACATCTTCAGGTATCTGGTCTTCATATTTTTCTGCCGGAGTATCTTTTCTTACAGAATATATGAATGTGAAGGCGCTGTCATATCTGACCTTTCTGACAAGATCTATGGTATCCTCCAGGTCCTCTTCCGTCTCTCCGGGGAATCCAACGATTATGTCTGTGGAAAGCGCTATATCCGGGCAGGCTTTTCTGAGCTTATCGATCTTTTCGAAATACCATGCCCTGTCGTAATGGCGGTTCATGCGTTTTAGGACCTTATCAGATCCGCTCTGTACAGGAAGATGTATCATCTTGC
>CAYUGP010000244.1:0-2043 GCA_964444315.1 uncultured Oscillospiraceae bacterium
ACTCTTCTTTAAGCTTTTCCTCGGGATAATCCCTGTCTTCTATGATGTCGTGAAGATAGGCGACTGTCTTTTCTTTGTCGCTCTTTACAAGAGCTGCCACGGAAGAAAGATGGCCTGAGAAATAGTCGGCTCCGCTCTTATCCGTGATACCGGCAAACTGCTCCTTTGCAAGGGCCTTTGCCTTCTCAAGAAGCAGCTCGGAAGCCGAAAGGCCATCCTTGAGAGCATCAGCTCTTTTCTTTGCTATATCCATGAGCTCCCGCTCGCCTTTCAGCTCCACGGGATAGGGATACTTAGCGGCGACCTTTTCTATCTTCTTTCCGGTCTTCTCTGCCAGCGCTTCGTCTTCCCTGTAGAGAAGGTCCAGGGCATATGCCGTCCTGAGCACGGACAGGGCCGTCTTCATGGACTTCATGAGCTTTTGCTGCTCTTTGGTCAAAAGGCCTGAGATAACGTCTTTTCTGTTTTCCCCTATAGCCTCTATATACATGAGGTCGCATGCAAGAAGGCATCTGTGAAGCCCCACGATGCCGCTGCCTTCGGAGAGCAGCCTTGATGCAAGAGCCTTTGCCTCAGCAAACTTCCTCTCGTCCATGAGCCTGTTTTCAGCCAGCACTCCGAGGACCGCTATGAGCCCGTCCTTCATGCCCTTCTCATCCGGAACCTCGAACCACTCTGAGGGCATTTCCTTGAGGCTCACGCCCTTTGCCAGCTCCTCGTTTACCTTAAGCTGTATCCAGAAAGCCCTGACGGCCTCTTTGTCTTTCATAAGGGAAAAAGCGTTTTTCCCGTCATTGTTTATGGGACCTACCTGCATGGGTATGCCGTTTATGAGGGCCATGGCTGTGCCCATGACCGCCGTGATCCTCAGAAGCACGGCAAGAAGGAAGTTCGAAGATGCCAAAAATGAAAGGCCGAAGAACAACGCGCTGAACAGAAGGTTCATTATGGCCCCGCCGAAGTTGTATAAAAGGACGGGAAGCTTGCCGTCCTTAAGATCCGGAGGAGCCATGAGGCACTGGCCTGCTGTGCCCGCAAGGGACAGCCTCTTTAGCTTTAGCTTTCCGTCAGTTTTTAAAAGCATGAAACTGAATATGCGGAAAGACAGGAACCTGTACCCCGTAAGAAGACCGAATACCAAATGGCCCCCTTCGTGTACTATGGTCTGCACCGTCATAGCCAGGTAAATGATGACTACCACCGCGATATACAGAAGCAGCATCGACTTTAATATCTCTGAAGCTCTCCAGCCGGAGGTATCCTCTGTGAAGGACATATACAGCTTACCGACATCTATACCCATGGGTATACCTGCCAGGATATATATGATGACGCTTATGAGCCTTCCGTATGATCTCTTTTCCTTCTTCATCTCAAACCCTTACCAGTCCTCATCGTCATCATCGTAAAGCTCATGGAAGAGATCCTCGTCTCCCATTTCATCCCCTTCGCACTCCACGTCAAGATAGGGGCAGGAAAGGCAGTCGTAAATGCACTCATCCCGCTCTTTGAAATATTCGGGGCTCTTCAGTCTGTTCTTAAAAAACGATCCGAACATAAGCGATCTCCTTCTTAAGATTCAAGCGCATACTCTATGAGAAGCCTTAGGGTATTCTCGGCTCCGTCCCTGTGGCTTCTTTCATAGCCGTGGGATGCATATACACCGGCTCCTATGAGGCCGTGCCTTAGATCGTTTCCGGAGCGGAGAGTAGCCTCCACGTCGCTTCCGTAATACGGATAGATATCCACAGCATATTCTGCTCCGCTCTTCTTAGCAGCTTCCACAAGGCTCTTTACCACCGTATAGCTGTAGGGCCCTCCGCTGTCCTTGGCACAGATGGATACCTGCCTTTCAGTGCACTGAAGGCCTTCTCCCACGCAGCCCATGTCCACCGATATGGCTTCCGTGCAGCCGGAAGGCACATTGCCTGCTCCTCCGTGGCCTACTTCTTCATATACCGTTATATGAGCATAAAGGGCTCTTTCAGGAGCTGCATTTTCCTCTTTGATGTATTTTGCAAGTCCAAGGAGTATTCCGACGCT
>CAYUGP010000245.1:0-2035 GCA_964444315.1 uncultured Oscillospiraceae bacterium
TCTCATACTCCTCACCCCTGATACTCACAACTGCATGTATCAGTCTGTACTGAAGATGCCCGATACCAAGTAAATCGAGAAGCCTGCATGCCACCAGTTCGTTGACACACTCCGACCCGAATATTCCTTTGTACGGGTCATAGCTAGAAAGCTTGTAAAAATACTCTTTTTTATCCCTTTTCTCCCGAGCTTTAAGAAGACTCCCGTAGGTACCGGAAGGAATGCCCGACTCTTCCCAGTCAAGGTACCTGTAATCATTAAGTTTTGGATCGATATCATATACTCTCATTGCATAAACAAGAATATATCATTATAGATATATTATCAAATATCATTTTGGGTATAAAAAGTACGCACAAAGATCGATTCGTGCGTACTACTGAAACTTACAGTTCTCTTATAACTTTGTTTAGAGCGCCTGCCAGGGCTCTGTGAGCTTCTCTTGTCAGATGCAAAGAATCCTTTTCCGACGGCTCGGCTAAAGCTGCAGCATCGAGGAATGTGCACTTCATAGACTTTGCGACTGCTTTGTATTCCTTGGCAAATGCTTTTGACCTTGCAACAGCGTCATGATCGAACGATCTGCTGAATACGGAGCTTTCTATCCCTTCTCCTATATGCACCGGTGATACCAGTATCACTTCAGGAATATGATCCTGCTTCTCCTTGCAAAAATCTTTTACGATCTTCACCAGTTCAGCTGCACCGGCGGCTATATCTTTAGGCTCTGCATTGAAGCACCTCTTAAGGTCATTGGTGCCCAGCATCAGTATGAATATATCCACAGGTTTGTGGGTATTGAGACAGGCCTTGAGATACGACTTACCGTTTTTCCAGGGTTCGTCGGGATCGTCCAGGACAGTGGTCCTTCCGTTGCACCCCTCTTCGATGATCCTGTATCCGGGTCCGAGGAGATTTCTGAGTATACCTGTCCATCTTTCGTTTCCGGGATATCTCCCGCCGCTTTCCGGATCGTATCCGTAGGTGTGTGAATCACCGTAGCAAAGGACAGTCTTCACCTGAGAATCGTCCTCTCTGTGCCACTGGTATGCAAGCCTTGGGGTACCGTCCCTGGTCAGTATAGTACCGCACTTTACGAAGCCCTGAGCAAGTATGTGCCTTTGCATGGTCAGGTTATCTTCATGTGTATCTATGCGGATATTGTTGGTATGGCTTTTCACAAAGCCTATGGCGCAGTCGAATATACCGTGCACGTCTCCGTCTCCGGCTATCCTGTGTACCGTCACATAGGTCTCGTCATTCAGCCAGCTCCCTCCGTAGATCACTTCGTAGGTGGGATCTTTCCCTCCGGCGGCTACGAACACCCCGTGCACCCCGGTCTCGTCGTATACGACATAAAGGATATCCTCCATCATGTCGTCGGTGAGTATATCCTCATCGGGATACGATGTCCCCCACTGGGAAGGGTTGCCGCTTTCAGCCATGAAATTTCTTGCGGAACTGTATATGTCCGCTATCCTGCCGAGATCCTCAGGCAGGGCTTTCCTTATCTTAAGCATAACTATTCAGCCCAGAATACTCTTCCGGCCTTTCTCGGAGCAGCCTTTGGTACTTCTCCGTCTATATATCCGACAGCACAGTGTCCTACGCCTTCATATTCACCTTCTGCTCCAAGATCTTTAAGGATCTGCTTCCAGTAATCCGTTTCGAACTCTTCCTTGGCACGGTGGATCCATATGCTCCCAAGGCCAAGGGAATGAGCTGCCAGCATCATATTGCCCATGACGAGGCTGGCATCGTATACGCTGGTCTTGCAGCTCTTATCTGCAAGGGCAATGAGTATGACCGGTGCTCCGTAAAAGGGATCCCCGCCGGGAGTTGCCCCTACGACCGTAACATTATCGACAGTCAGTTTGGCTCTCAGTTCCTTGTTTGTGACCGCAACTATGATCGCACCCTGCTTGGCCTGCCCGTTGGCTGCATAAAGCCCGGCTTCGATGATCTGTTCAATATCTTCTTTCTTCGGCATGTCAGGTTTGAATTTCCTGATGCTTCTTCTTTCCTTGATCGCTTT
>CAYUGP010000246.1:0-2024 GCA_964444315.1 uncultured Oscillospiraceae bacterium
AAGGATGCCGAGATAGCAAAGCTGGGAGCAGAACTTGAAAAGCAGGATGCTGAGATGAAACTGGCCTTAAGCTCAGCCGTGAAGGAAAAAGACGATGAGATCAGCGAGCTGAAGATAAAGAATCTTGCTCTTGAAGAAGGCTACAAAAAGGAACTTGCAGGGAAAGACGAAATGATCGCCTATTACAGGGATTTCAAGGCGAAACAGTCCACAAAGATGGTCGGAGAATCCCTGGAGCAGCACTGCTCTTACGATTTCAACACGCTCCGTCCCCCGGCTTTCATAAATGCATATTTCGATACGGACAACGACTCTAGCTCGGGATCAAAAGGTGATTTCATCTACAGAGACTATGATGATGCCGGTACCGAATACATCTCCATAATGTTCGAGATGAAGAACGAAAACGACACCACGGCTACGAAACATAAGAACGAGCATTTCTTTAAAGAGCTGGACAAGGACAGAAACGAGAAGAAATGCGAGTATGCGGTGCTCGTCTCTTTGCTCGAACAGGACAGCGACCTATACAACGAAGGCATAGTAGACGTATCTCACAGGTATCCAAAAATGTACGTCATAAGGCCTCAGTTCTTCATACCCATCATAACGCTCCTTAAAAATGCTGCGGAGAATTCCCTGCAGTACAGAAAGGAACTCCAGACCGTGCAGAACCAGAATCTCGATTACGCACAGTTCGAGGAGAATATGAATCAGTTCAAGAACGCCTTCGGAAGAAACTATGAGCTGGCATCGAGAAAGTTCAAGGATGCCATAGACGACATAGACAGGACAATCAAAGCCCTTGAGAAGACCAGGGCGGATCTTGTGTCTTCCGAGAACAACCTGAGGCTGGCCAACGACAAGGCTCAGGACCTTACGATAAAGAAGCTCACAAAAGGGGCTCCCAGCGTGGCGGAAAAGTTCAAGTCAGCTGAGAAATAATGATGCAAGAAATTGAAAGGATTTATATATGTATTACAGCGAGACAGTAACACCAAGATTCATAGAGTATACGGGCAGCGGCAAACTCGGATATGAAGCCATGCTCCATATCACGGAGACCGTAGGTTCTCACCATTCACAGAGCGTCAACGACAGCCTTAAACACGGACATATAGCCTGGATGATAGTGGACCTGAGAGTAAAGATCTTAAGAAGGCCAAAAGACGGTGAGGATCTTTGTGTAAGGACCTGGTCAAGGGGCAAAGCCGAAGCGGCTGCGACCTTCAGAGATTTTGACGTCACATCAGAAAGCGGCGAAAGGCTGTTTATAGAAAACTGCAAGTTTGCTCTTGTGGATACAAGAGTAATGAAGATGACGAAACTGTCAGATGAACTCATTGAAAGCTACAAGCCTGAAAACGAGACCGTATTCGAAGAAGATGCGCCGAAGCTTTCTGCTCCTGAAGACTATGAGTTTGAGATGCCGGTTTTCATCCGCAAAACGGATATAGATTTCAACGATCACGTACATAATACGAAGTATCTAGATTATGCTCTGGAAGCGCTCCCTTACGATGAATTCAAAAAGGATGATTTCACCTATTTCAGGATAGTGTTCCGCGCGGGGCTCAAATACGGTCAGAATGCCGTCATCAGAAGGACAAAGACTGAAAACGGGTATACCTTTGCCATAGTCGAGGGCGACAAGTTATATACTCTGATCGAACTTGAGAAATAGGGTGAACGGAAAGGTTCCAGCTGACAAGTTATAATCCATTCTACCTAAAAGGGGTGTAAATACACCTCTTTTTTCGTTACGATTATTATACAAACAGGCTGGCGATCCGGAACTGTGATATAACTGTAAGGAAAGGAATTTGTGAAATGGATCTTCAGAAAATCGGATCATATATATCAGGCAAAAGAAAGGCTCTTGGGCTTACCCAAAGAGAACTGGCGGAGAAACTGGGCGTCAGCGATAAATCGGTATCAAAATGGGAAAGGGGAATATGCCTGCCAGATGTTTCGCTCTATCTGGATCTTTGCTCTTCGCTCGGAATAAGCATCAATGAATTCAT
>CAYUGP010000247.1:0-1999 GCA_964444315.1 uncultured Oscillospiraceae bacterium
TGCTTCGTAAAGCACGGAGATGCCAAAGTTGAAGCAAAGAAAGGCCTCGAAGCTTTTGAGGATATGGACGACTGATGGACAGAAAAGCAAAACTTGAAGAATTAAAAAGCTATCTCTACACCCACAGAGGCTTTCATGACAAACCCGCGATCCCTGAGAATTCCATGGCCGCCTTCAGGCGCACCAAGGAAAGAGGATGGGGCTCTGAGATGGATATCCATCTCATGAAGGACGGAAATCTCGGCATTGCTCATGATTCTAACCTCAAGAGAGTCACGGGTGCAGACGTGCGCATAGAAGATCTGACCAAAGAAGACCTTGAGAATTACAGGCTGGAAGGCACCGATGAGCGCATACCGCTCTTCGAAGAACTTTTAGAGCTCAAGATCCCTCTCATAGTGGAGCTCAAAGTCGAAAACGGCGACTATGACGAGCTGGCAGCAGCCGCATGGGAAAGGCTCAAAGACTATGATGCTCCGTACTGCATAGAGTCCTTTGACCCGAGAGCTGTACTGTGGTTCACGAAGAACCACCCGGAGGTCATAAGAGGACAATTGGCCCAGGACTACAGCAATGAAGCCCAGGTCCACGTCAGCGGTCTTATGAAGACCATGCTCCGCGACCTTTGGTTCAATCCTCTGACCAAGCCCGACTTCGTCGCTTACAGGTTCTCTGACAGGCACAACAAGCATCTGCAAAGATACATAAAAAGAGGCGGACAGGAGGTCAGCTGGACCATAAGGACCAAGGAAGATTTCGACAAGGCGGTAAAAGAGGGGAGCATACCCATCTTCGAACTTTTCGATCCGGAACAATGAAAAAACTTCTTCTTCATTCATGCTGCGGACCATGCTCCACAGCGGTCATAGAAAAACTGCTTCAAGACGGTAATTACGACATTACCGTCTTCTATTTCAATCCCAATATCACTGAACGTGAGGAGTATGAACACAGGAAATCGGAGCAGAAGAGAGTCATTGCAGAACTGTATCCCGGTCTTAAGTTCATAGAAGGGAATTACGACCCCAGGGAATACTACGAAGTTATACATGGGTATGAAGGAGAACCTGAAGGCGGTTTCAGGTGCAGCCTTTGTTTTACTCTCAGGCTAGAGGAAGCTGCCAGGTATGCGAAGGAGCACGGCTTCGAATGCTTCGATACTACTCTTTCCGTATCTCCGTACAAGAGCTACGACACCATATGCGCCATCGCAAGGCAGCTTGAATCGAAGTACGGAGTGGAGTATCTTGCGGGTAACTACAAGAAAAAGGACGGATATAAGCGCTCCATAGAACTGTCGAAACAGCTTGATCTTTACCGGCAGCACTTCTGCGGATGTGAATTCTCAAAAGCGACTTCTGCTGCTTTGTCAAAGAATTTAATGGAAAACAACATATGAACGTACAGCGAATGCAGATCGCTGAAGTGTCGTTCAGGATACCCTGATAAGTTATTAACCTTAATTCATGATTTACTACCCCATAACAATGAGGTAGTTTTTTGATAAAAAAATCAGATTTGTATTGTGTTCTGGGGGATTGTTAGATATAATACAACTAACAAAATAATAAATTAAGGCAATAAGTTAGTTGTAGCGGGGCGTTATAATGTCTATATTAGATGAAGTTTTTCTTGAAGAATATGATAGGGCAATAAGGATAATCAGAGCCATTGAAAATGAGCAGATATCTCTTCCGAAGGGATCTATCCAACTGAAAATAATACATGGCGTCAAGTGTTATTATCTACAATATCGTGATGGCAAGAAAATAAAAAGTAAATATATTAAGAATGATGAGCTTGAAGAAATAAGATTAAAAGTATCAAGAAGAAATGAAAATAAAATACGCTTGTCTGAACTTCGTGAAAATGTAAAGAAACTTGAAAAAGTATTGGGAAAGGAGATTATAAATGAGCACACAACAAACGGAATTTCTTAGATTTGTGAAACCTCACACGACTAAAGTCGCGTGCTTCCCATAAATGTGACAATTCACAC
>CAYUGP010000248.1:0-1987 GCA_964444315.1 uncultured Oscillospiraceae bacterium
CAGATGATAAACTCAGCATTGCGGATCTTGCAGGCATCGTGGGAGACCTCGCTTCAATACTCGGCTTTGACAGGGCGGCAGATATCGCCGGCCTTGTAGGCGATGCGAAGAACATATCCAAAGCCCTGGACGATGAAAGCGGTGCTTACGAGATAACAAAAGGCGTCAAAAGCATGAAAGACATACTTGAGGTGCTTTCGGAATAAGGACCTCCCGAGGAACCCATTGAAGCAATTGAAAAGATGCAGCATTTAGATGCTGCATCTTTTTTCTGTCGGCAATAAGACTCTATTCAGCTTCCTTGGCCTCGAGCCTTGCGCAGTCCTCAGCCCAGATATCATTGGCTTCACCCTTGCCTTTGTGAATAATTATCATGACCGTGATGATGACGATCTCAACTATCATGCAGGCGAGAGTCCCTTCGATGCCGAAGGCGACGCTGTAGAAAAAGCTGTCCCTTGCAGAGACCGCCTCGAGCCTGAAGAGGGAATACTCCGATACTATCCCGCTGTTGGGAAGACCGAAGAAAATGCTCTGGGAAAAATTCCATCCCGTATGCATAAGTATGGCTCCCCAGAGCCCGTCATACTGATATATGAACAGGGATGCGAGTACTCCGAAGAGGAAGATATTGAATATGGAGAGGAAGGTCACTCCGGGGTTGGCAAGATGCATGGCTGCAAACACCAGAGAGTTGACCGCTATGGCAACTATTGGGCTCTTGTATCTCCTTCTCAGCTTCTGATAAAAATATGTCCTGTCAGCCAGTTCTTCTGCGCCGGACTGTACCATAACTACAAAAAGGAAGGCAAAGAACGGCAGCGGGCTGAATTTGTTATATGAAAGGAATATATCCTTGTGAAGAGCAGCAAACAGTATGCACAGGGCGTTGGATCCGAATCCTATGAGAAGCCCTGCCATAGCATTTTTAAATGTGCCTCTTTTCAGACCTCCCAGTATTTTGTGATTTCTCTTGGGGAGACAGAAGAGCACAAACATGATCCATATACCGATAAATGTCGAATACATGTACATAAACTGGGCTGAGCCCTCGCTGCCCGTGATCTTCGTGAAAAGATCCACGAGAGCCTCGCCTATGGTTTGACGCGTCAGAAAAAGCTGCCCGACAAATGTCATGATAAAAGAAAGGATCGCTCCGAGAATGAAAAAGTCATACCACTTCTTTGTGGGTCTCAATATTTTGTTAAACAATTCTTTCATACGTTTTCCCTCTTTTTTAAATAATCTTTTCCAGCATTATATACTAAAAAAGAGCTCTGCACGAGCAAAACGTGCAGAGCTCTTTAAACATGAATCTTAGTCTTACATCATTATCTCGCCGTCTTTTGAGAACCTATTGAAGATCAGCAGGGATATGACGGTGAAAAGCGTAAGTATCGTGGACATGGCGCAGGCCCTTCCGTCAGAACCTTTTGCAACCATGACGTATACCGCTATATTCAACGTCATCGTCTTGTACGAGTAGAGAAGAACTGAAGAGGACAGCTCGGTGATGAGCGTTACCCAGCTCATTATAGCTCCTGCGAATATACCGTTGAGCATCATGGGCACCGTGACCTTTATGAGGGTCTTGAGCTTGCTTGCTCCCAGGCTTTCCGCCGCCTCGTCTATGGACATTGGTATCTGGCCCAGTATGGCTACAGAGCTTCTGATGGTATACGGTATCCTCCTTATGCACATGGCTATAATGATTATCCATGCAGTACCCACCAGGGGGAACTTGGGATTGTTGAAGGACATGATCAGAGCTATGCCTATGACCGCTCCCGGGATTATATACGGCACCATGGACATGGTATCTATGGTCTTGTTGATGGCGTTAGGCCTTCTTACGGTCAGGTAGGATATGAGGATAGCCAGAACGATTAGCAGTATCAGCTCAGTGCCGCATAACCGAATCGTGTTCCATATGGACGAACCCATGTTGTTGAACACGTAATAGAAGCTATTCAATGAAAAGCCGTCA
>CAYUGP010000249.1:0-1978 GCA_964444315.1 uncultured Oscillospiraceae bacterium
TGCTCTACGAAGATTTGACGACACTTTACAGGGTACTTGAAAAAGCAGAGCGTATGATGTGCATGCCCGAGTTCCTCTACCATTACCGCAAGAGAAGAAACAGCATCTGCGATATTTTCGGGTATAGAGAGATAGTCCAGTACTGGGAATCTCATCTGAAAAGATACAACGATCTCATAGACAAGTATCCTCAATGTTCATTCAGACTTACAGAGAGATGCTTTGAAGCTGCGTCAAGGTTCTGGTTCTATATCTCAGAATGTTCTGCTGAGGAAAAGGAAAAGGCAAAGCCTCTTATGGCAGAAATGAAAAGATTTGCAAAAGAGCATGCAGATGTTCAGAACGGCATGTGCGCATACAGCGGCACGATGAAACTTCTGAAACTTTTCGATTGGAGCGAGAATCCTTTGTTCCTTAAGCTTCTTACGGTATATAATAATCACAGATACGCTCAATACAGAAAGGTGATGTACGACTAGGATATTGCTCTGAAAAACAGAGTGAAAAAGAATAAAGATATGACGAAAGGAGACATTTACCGTCTCCTCATAGCTTTTGCACTGCCGCTTTTCCTCGGTGACCTGTTCCAGCAGCTGTATAACCTTACTGATACATGGGTGATAGGTAACTACGCTACCAATGATGAGTATGCGGCCGTAGGTACCTGTTTCCATATATTCAACCTTCTCATAAAAACATTCATAGGCTTTTCATCTGGTGCAGGAATAGTGATCGCAAGATACTTCGGCGCTGACGATAAAGAAAAAGTCAGAAGGGGAGCCTCCACGGCAATTTGGATCGCCCTGGTGTGCTCCGTCTTTTTCACCATCTTCGGATGGTTCATCATCCCTCACGCTCTTGTCTGGTCGAAAGTCCCGGACAGCATACGTGATTACTCTACCACTTACCTGAGGATACTCATAAGCTTCATAACCGCTCAGATCATCTACAATATGGGCGCCGGTATACTCAGAGCCGTAGGAGATTCCAGAAAACCTTTCTTTTACCTTGTGGCTGCAGCATTCGTAAACGTTGTGCTTGATATGTACTTCGTCATAGTGCTTGGATGGGGCATAAAAGGCGTTGCCTGGGCCACAGCCATTGCACAGTGCTGCGCAGCTCTTCTGATAATCATAGAACTCCTTACGACTAAACTTGATGTACGTATAGGAAAAGGAAGTTTTGCGTTCGACGGATCTCTATGCAGATCCATGGTAGTGCTCGGTATACCTACAGCCATACAGATGGGCATAACTTCGATCTCAAATGTGCTGATCCAGTCTTTTGTCAACGGACTTGGAATCAACTTCCTCAGCGGGTATTCCACATATTCGAAATGCGAGCAGCTTTTGTTCATGTCGGCGACTTCCATGAGCATAGCCTGCATGACCTTTGTTTCGCAAAACCACGGGGCAGGGGATCTTGAAAGGGCGAGGAAAGGTATCAAGGCCAGCCTGGTGATACTTTCATCCTATGTGGCGGTGATATGCCTCATTCTCATCGTATTCACCCCTCAGATCGCAGCATTCTTCAACTCCGAACCGGAGGTTATAAAATACAGCGTTATGGCTCTGAGAATGGTAACTCCTTTCTTCTTTGTACAGTGCGGTTGCCAGACACTGATGGGCGCCATGAGAGGAATAGGGAATACCAAGACTCCCATGTTCCTGCAGATCGGTTTCAACGTTCTTTTCAGACAGATAGCCATAAGGCTTATAACAAAATACATCGCATATACACCGTTCACAGTCCTGATAGTACAGCCGCTTTCATGGATCGTACTTCTGTGTGCACTTTTGCTTACAGCAAGAAAAACTGTTCTTTTCAAAAAATAAGGGTCGGTCTGATCCTTAAGTATGTCTTCCCGGTAAGAAGACGAGTGTTAAGAGTATATACAAATGAAAAAACATGGATTTCCTCATCCGGCAGTCATACTGCTGGCTATCATTGTGGTAGTCACGCTGCTTTCGTATATCCT
>CAYUGP010000250.1:0-1975 GCA_964444315.1 uncultured Oscillospiraceae bacterium
GCCGTATTCCGTATCCTTGCTGCCTGCCGTTTCATATGATGAGTGCATAGCAAGCTGAGCAATGCCTATATCCACTGCATGCTGGCTTACCTGGACGTTGGATATATTGCCCAAAGTGCCGCCGCCTGCCATATCGCTCCTGTTAGCAAATACCTGAGTGGGTACTCCGGCCTTCCTGCAAACCTCAAGGAACACTGCTCTTGAAAATGCATCCGTCGTGTACCTCTGGGCCGCGTTCTCTTTTATGACAAGCCCGCGGTTCATATAGCACTGATTGACGCTGTCGCTCTTTTCCGGATGATTGGGATGAAGGGCGTGGGCATTGTCGAAACTTACAAGGAAGGACTTTGCAAGAGCCTCTCTCAATTCTTCATCGGTCTTTCCGAGCTGAGAGTTGATCCTTTCAAGGCTGCTCCTGAGGAACGTGGACATGGCTCCCTGCTTCGTGCCGGAACCCACCTCCTCGTTATCGAAGCATACGTATACGTTTATACAGCCTCTGTTTTCGCTTTCAAGAAATCCTTTAAGAGATGCAAAAGCGGCCTGAAGGTCGTCGAGTTTGGGGGAAGAGACAAACTCCTTCCTATATCCCCATACCTTTCCTTCCTGTCTGTTGACAAGGAACAGGTCCTTGGACACTATGTCCTCAGCTTTGACCTTTAGCTCTTTGGCGATCATTTTATCAAAGTCGCCCTTCTTCAGTTCTCCTGCTGAGAACAGCGGGCAAAGATCCACCGCCCTGTTGTATGCGTATCCGCTGTTTATCTCCCTGTTCATGTGTATGCAAAGATTAGGGATCAGCAGTATATCTTTGTCTATATACAGCAGCCTTGATACGGTCTTCGAGCCTTCTCTTACCAGCACTCTTCCCGCAAGAGACAAGGGTTTGTCAAGCCAGGTCGAATCTATCATACCGCCGTAGGCTTCCACATCCAGCCGCAGGTATTCGGCCGGGCCCTGGAGCTCGCCCTCTGCTTTGACCTTGTAGGTCGGGGAATCCCCGTGGCTTGCCACGGTCTGGAAATGATAGTCTTTTAAATCTTCCGGGATATCGAATGCTACGACGCTTGAATTGTTGCGCACTGCGTAATACCTGCCGCCTCTCTTTATATCCCACTTTCCGCTCTCCTTAAGGCGGACAAAGCCCTTTTCTTCCAATGCCCTGCCTATGGTATCGGCAGTGTGGAACATGCTCGGGCAGGAAGCTATGAAGTCTATAAGCTGATTGTTGATATCTTTCATAAACACCTCTATCTGAATTCGTAATCTATCCTTAGTTTTCCGTCATAAAATATATTTGCGAAGCTGCCTGAAATGATGGGCATCATGGGAGGCATGTGCCCGAAATCAGCATCGAAGATGATCGGGACCTTATATCCTGAAAGCATATCGAGTGCTGCTGACTCAAAGGTCACTCCCGCAAAGTCTTCGCCGTAATGCATAGGCCGTCCGAAAATGAATCCTTTTGCATTTTCAAACCATCCGCAGTTTTTAAGCCTCCAAAGCCCCCTTCTGAAATCCATCGGGGAAAGGTCGCAGGATTCAAGGAACCAGACTATGCCGTCTTCCCTGTACTTCTCTGTGAACCTTGCTGTCCTGTCGAAGCGGGTCCCTGCCAGTCCGAGAAGCACGTCCATGCAGCCTCCTGTGAGCCTTCCGGACAGTTCAAGACTTCCCAGCTGCTCTCTGCCCATATATGCCTTCATGCAGCTGTCTTCAGTGCAGTTGTATCCGGCATAAGGATCGTCCGGGCTTTTTAGTTCGTTTATCTCCCGCTTATCGTAGCTTTCCGCATACTTTCTTCCTGAGAGCACTTCCAATGCATCGCTGACCGCCTTATGCCAGGGCCTCATTCCGAAATCGGAAGCGTTGGGTCCGTAAACGGACGCTGTGTCGCACAGCGTGTTCAGAAGGAAGGTAAAATGGGTATTGTCCGAATATCCCATGAACCATTTGGGATCCGCGGCGTTTACCT
>CAYUGP010000251.1:0-1961 GCA_964444315.1 uncultured Oscillospiraceae bacterium
GAGGGGACAAGTCTTGATCTGCTCGAGATCAAGTGCGCTGTTGCGGTTGCAGACGGTAATCCGATAGAAGTTTAGGATTTCGCGCAGCTTTGCGATCTTCTGAAAAACGGAGACATCAGATTCGCCATGGGCAACAGCGACGTTCCGGTAGGACAGTACACGCAGAAGATCTTTGCATACTATGGTGTCGATGAAGCTGCTGTTGCATCCAAGATCACCTACGGAGACAACGTGAAAGCGGTCACGTCTGCAGTGAGCGAATCTTCAGTAGACTGCGGCATAGTATATGCTTCCGACGCATATTCCGCCGGTCTTACGGTTGTTGCTCTTGCCACCTTCGAAGAGACAGGCGGCAGAGTCATTTACCCTGCAGCCGTACCCAAAGCAAGTGAGCATCAGGATGAAGCGAAGGCTTTCCTTGAATTTCTCAAGGGACCCGAAGCCTCCGCCGAGTTCGAGAAGGTGCTCTTCACACCCCTTGCGAAGTAAAAAAAGACTGATGATGAAGCCGGGGTATAACTCCGGCTTTATATATATTTGAGGCAAATCATGGATTGGTATCCGCTTTTAAATTCACTTCGAATAGCAGCCATAAGCGCGGTGATAGTCTTTTTTCTGGGGATCGCCGCTGCTTACTACATAGCGAAGCTGCCCCGCATAGTCAAGGGCATACTCGACGTTATATTGACTCTTCCCCTGGTGCTTCCTCCCACGGTAGTAGGATATCTCCTCCTGAGAGTCCTGGGCCCTAAGAGGATCATAGGGAAATGGTTCCTGGAGATTTTCGGCATAAGGATAGTCATGACCTGGTGGTCGGCCATATTTGCGACAGTGGTCGTCGTATTTCCACTCATGTACAGGACGGTAAGGGGTGCTTTTGAGTCTTTCGATGAGACTCTTAGCTATGCAGGCAAGACCCTGGGTCTTTCAAACACCTATATTTTCTGGCATATACGCATGCCCTACTGCAGGCAGGGCGTTCTTGCGGGAGCAGTGCTTGCTTTTGCAAGAGCCCTCGGTGAATACGGTGCTACGTCCATGATAGCGGGATATACACCGGGTAGGACAGCCACAGTATCGACCACGGTCTATCAGCTTTGGCAGACCGGAAACGATGCACTTGCATTCAAATGGGTAATAGTGAACGTCTCCATTTCGGCGGTGGTACTTCTCATAGTGAATATGCTTGAAAAAAGAAGAGATGCTTCAGCGGAAAGGGGAGCCTGACATGAGCCTTACAGTCGACATAGAAAAAAGGCTTGGTGCCTTTACCCTTGTTTCGAAATTCGAAACGGGAAATGAGACCATGGCTCTTCTCGGAGCTTCAGGCTGCGGCAAGAGCGTCACACTGAAGTGTATAGCCGGTATAATGAGGCCTGACAGGGGAAGGATAGAGCTGGATGGAGAAGTTCTCTTCGACAGTGAGAAACATATAGATCTGAGCCCTCAGGAAAGACGCATAGGATATCTGTTCCAGCAGTATGCCCTTTTCCCTAACATGACGGTACTTCAGAACATCATGTGCGGAGTAAGGTCTGGATCCAAAGAGGAAAAAAGGCAAAAGGCTCTTGAGGGGTTAAGGATATTTCAGCTCGAAGGTCTTGAGGACAAGCATCCTATGCAGCTGTCTGGTGGCCAGCAGCAAAGGGTCGCACTTGCAAGGATCATGGCCTCAGAGCCCAGGGTGATATTGCTGGATGAGCCTTTCTCGGCACTTGACAGTTTCCTGAAGTCGAATCTTGAACTTGAGATGTCAGATCTTCTAGGCAGCTTCAAAGGACCGATAATATGGGTCAGTCACGACCTGGGCGAGTGCTACAGAAACTGCGACAGCGTATGCGTCATGGAGGAAGGCAGGACCGGTGCAGTCACGGATATGGATACCCTTCTTTCCCATCCTGCCACAAAAGGAGCGGCAAGGCTCATCGGCTGCAGGAACTTCCTTATTGCAGAAAAGACGG
>CAYUGP010000252.1:0-1945 GCA_964444315.1 uncultured Oscillospiraceae bacterium
GTGCCTATTATATGAAGTCCGCCGGCTGCCAGGACCTTCTCGTGCTCTCTTTTCTGTTCTTCAGGATCATCGTAATGTCCGCCGAGTAGGATATCCGTACCACGGCCGGCCATGTTCGTTGCTATGGTAACGGCACCGAAACGTCCTGCCTGAGCCACTATCTCTGCTTCCCTCATGTGCTGTTTTGCGTTCAGAACGTTGTGCTGTACGCCTCTTTTCTTCAGCATCTCAGAAAGCATCTCGGACTTTTCGACCGATATGGTACCTACGAGCAAGGGCTGACCTGTCTCATGCCTTCTCACTATCTCGTTTACTATAGCCTTGAACTTTGCCTTCTGGTTGGCATAGACGCTGTCATCGAGGTCTTGCCTTATGACCGGTTTATTGGTCGGGATCACCACGACGTTCATGTTGTAGATCTCGATAAACTCCTCTTCCTCGGTCTTGGCGGTACCGGTCATACCGGCGAGCTTCTTGTACATCCTGAAGTAGTTCTGCAGGGTAATGGTAGCCAGAGTCTTGCTCTCGTTTCTTACCTTGATGCCTTCCTTTGCTTCGATGGCCTGATGAAGTCCGTCCGAATACCTTCTTCCGAACATGAGACGTCCGGTGAATTCGTCTACTATGACTATCTCCCCGTCGTTTTCGATATAGTCGATATCGCGCTTCATGATGGCATGCGCCTTAAGAGCGATATTCACATGGTGGTTTATATCCATGTTCTCGGGGTCCGAGAAGTTCTCTATCTTGAAATAGCGCTCGCACTTTGCGATACCTTCCTCCGTAAGGGAGCAGGTCTTGTCCTTTTCATCTACAGTATAGTCTCCGGTGGTGTAGTCGACACCTCCGAAACGGGGATCTCCGTCCTTTACGTGCTCTCCTCTTACCAGGGTCCTTACGAACCTGTCAGCTGCGTAGTAAAGGTCATTGGATTTCTCTCCCTGACCGGATATGATGAGCGGGGTCCTGGCTTCATCTATGAGTATGGAGTCTACCTCGTCGACTATGGCATAGTTGAGCTCTCTTTGCATCTGCTGCTCTGCATATATGGCCATATTGTCTCTGAGGTAATCGAAACCGAACTCGTTGTTAGTTCCGTATGTTATATCAGCATTGTATGCAGCTTTTCTGTCGGCGCTTTCAACGTCGTGGATGACACAGCCGACCGTAAGGCCGAGCCACCTGTATATCTGGCCCATCCATTCGGCGTCCCTCTGAGCCAGGTAATCGTTGACGGTGACCACGTGTACGCCCTTGCCTTCAAGGGCGTTCAGGTATACGGGAAGAGTAGCCACGAGGGTCTTACCTTCACCTGTCTTCATTTCAGCTATATTGCCCTGATGGAGGACTATACCGCCTATGATCTGCACGTGGAAGTGCTTCATCCCGAGGACTCTCCAGGCGGCTTCCCGGCATACGGCAAAAGCCTCCGGGAGTATGTCGTCAAGAGTTTCCCCATTCCTCAACCTTTCCTTGAATTCAGGAGTCTTGGCTTTAAGAGCCTCATCGCTCAAAGCCTGCATAGCCTCCTGATAAGACTCTACCTCGTCAGCGATCTTTTCGATTTTTTTCAGTTCTCTGGAGTTCCAGTCTCCGAAAACAGCATTGAGTATTCCCATCTATATTTATCCTTTCGATAATCCCGCAGAATGAAAGAAGTTCTCACCTTCTGCGGTATACTCGTCTGTAAGCAAAATTCCAAACAAATTATTTTAACATATATCCGGTCCTTGTTAAAGGGAAGTAATGTGAAGGAAAAGAGAAAAAAAGGGACGCTCATATAAGCGTCCCTGAAGGAAAGAATATGTTCAGATAACTCCTGTGAGCACCAGAGCGAGGAGTACGAAGCTTAGAAGCAGTATGGCAGATATAATGACGGTACCGGTCTTTTTCTGCCCTCCCGATGCTGATGAAGGCGGCACAAGATGTGCTTTTCTGAGAGTCG
>CAYUGP010000253.1:0-1938 GCA_964444315.1 uncultured Oscillospiraceae bacterium
CTTCAGGAATATTTCGAAAGACTGGGTAAAGATCCCAAGAAGTGGGGACAGCCTCTGGCAGCCCTCCTCGGTGCTTACAGAGCCCAGATGGATCTTGGAATAGGAGCCATAGGCGGCAAAGATTCCATGTCGGGGTCGTTTGAAAACATACATGTGCCTCCGACCCTCATATCCTTTGCTGTAACTACAGAAAAGTCAGGAAACATAATATCTCCGGAATTCAAAAAAGCCGGAAACAAGCTCGTAAGGATAGCGCCAAAAACAGGATATGACGGAGTGCCGGATGCGGCATCCTTACTGTCCGTTTTTGAAAGAGTCCATGAACTAATAAAGAGTAAAAAAGCAGTGTCCTGCTATACTCCGGGATACGGCGGCATAGCTGAAGCAGTCATGAAAATGGCTATGGGCAATGATTTCGGTTTCGAATTTGCAGGAGACGTTAGCCTTGAGAAGATATTCTCCTGGGATTACGGTTCATTCCTTCTCGAAATGGCAAAACCGGAAGAGGGTATGGAAATCATAGGAGAGATAACTTCCAGCAGGAAATTTGCTCTTGGTGAGAACAAGGTCAAGTGCCAGGATATATACGATCTCTACGAAGGGAAACTTGAAGATGTCTTCAGCTGCAACAATGTTGTAAGCGAAGGATCTGTCGAGACTTTCAGCTTCAATGCATCAGAGAGAGTATCGCCTGCGGTCGCGGTCTCAAAGCCCAAAGTCCTCATACCCGTATTTCCGGGCACGAACTGCGAGATGGATTCGGCAAAGGCAGTTTCAGATGCAGGTCTTGAGCCTGAAGTTTTCGTCATAAACAACCTGAGTTCCGAAGGTATCGAAAGGAGCATAGAAGCCTTTACGAAGAGCTTGAAAGAATCCCAGATAGTGTTTATCCCCGGAGGCTTCTCAGGAGGCGATGAACCTGACGGAAGCGGCAAGTTCATAACTGCATTTTTCAGGAATCCTGAGATCAAGGAAGCAGTTGCAGGGCTTCTTGACGATAGAGGCGGACTCATGTGCGGTATCTGCAATGGTTTCCAGGCTCTCATCAAGCTGGGCCTCGTGCCTTACGGAAAGATCATAGATACCGATGAGAACTGTCCTACTTTAAGCTACAATACCATAAGCAGGCATCAGTCCAAGATCGTGAGGACCAGGATAGCCTCCAATAAGTCTCCATGGCTTTCCTTCACAAAGCCAGGCGATATCTACAGCGTCCCCATTTCTCACGGTGAGGGAAGATTCCTTGCCGGTGAGGACCTTATAAAGGAACTTGCCGCAAACGGACAGATAGCCACTCAGTACGTGGATCTTGACGGAAATGCGACCATGGATATACAGTACAACCCCAACGGTTCCCTGTATGCCATCGAAGGCATCACGTCTCCTGACGGCAGGGTGTTCGGAAAAATGGGACACTCGGAAAGAGTAGGAAAGTCACTATACAAAAACGTTCCCGGAGATTACGAGATAAGGATGTTCGAGGCGGCTAAGGAGTACTTCAAAAAGCTTTAGGACTTAAGCATATTCTATAATTACAGGTGGAAGTATGAAGATAACCGATATTTTCGCAACAATGGTCTTTACGGAAGAGACCATGAAAAAGTACATAAAGAAAGAGTCCTATGAGGAATGGGTGGAATGTTCAAGGAACGGAACGACGCTTTCCCTTGAAGCTGCCGATGATATAGCCAAAGCTATGTGCACCTGGGCAACTGAAAAAGGCGCCACTCATTTCACTCACTGGTTCCAGCCCATGACGGGATTCACGGCTGAAAAGCACGACAGTTTCCTTTCTCCCTGCGGGAAGGGAAAAGTCCTCCTTGAATTGTCCGGAAACGAGCTGACAAAAGGAGAGACCGATGCTTCCAGCTTCCCTTCAGGCGGTTTGAGAGCAACATTCGAGGCAAGAGGATATACTGCATGGGATCCCACTTCCTC
>CAYUGP010000254.1:0-1937 GCA_964444315.1 uncultured Oscillospiraceae bacterium
TATGAGAAGGATTTTCTTACTCTTTCCGCTTAAAGATACGTTACGTCCGAGAGCAAGAAGGCTCAGAAGAAATACCGCAAATGCTGCTGCAAAAAGCGGCACAGCAGCGTATCTGAATATAAACAGAGGCTTGGAGTTATAGTGTCTTTGCTGCTCCAGCACAAGCGCAGGCTCAAGACAAATCTTAAGAGCAAGTCCCGCCAGCGAAGCTATGCCGCTTAATACTGCCATAACTTTGTACCTCTTCTGGCCTTTTTCGTAAGACTTGAGCGGAAGCAGTTCATCAAGACCTACCCCCAGCGCCTCCGATATCTTCGAAAGCATTTCAAGAGACGGCTCGCTGCGGCCTGTCTCCCAGGAGCTCACAGTCTGCCGGGTCACGTGAAGGACCTCCGCAAGATCGTCCTGTGTCATATCCTTGTCCGTTCTTATCTTCCTGATTTTATTAGCTAAATCTGACATTGCTCTGACCTCCCAAACTTTCCGTTTAGATAATCCCAAAGAATCGTCCCATTGTCACGCAAATTTTCGTTGCGAAGTCTCTGTACTTCAAAAATCAAACACTTCTTTGTCTTCCATGCTCTTACACACATTTTAAATGAACACTATCATATAATGAGGCAGTATTCTTAAATCTCCTTTCCTGCCAACACCCCCGTCTATCAGTTTAAATGCCTGAGGGGGATCAAATCTCTCCACAAAGCCATTCAATGAAACGCTTGAATTGTTGCTGGCTTTTACTTCTATGGGCGCTACGCCTCCTTCAACTTCAATCAAAAACTCCAATTCATGATTATCATCCGGTTTATAATAGTGCAGACTGTATCCTTTCCTTACGAGAGTTCCGGCTATGACATTCTCATATATTCCGCCTTTTGCATTGCCTTTAAGTGTTTTGTTCAAAATCCCTTTCTTAGTTTCGAAGCCGTACATTGTGCACAGCAAGCCGGAATCATTGATATACAACTTGAACTGCTCCTCTTTTTCATTTGCTTTCAATGGAATGACCGGCTCGCTCACATTGTAGCAAACGTCCACAACAGCAGAGTCTTTTAGCCATTGAACACTTCCTCCGTATTTCTTGCTTGTCCTCCCTTTCTCAACTGTAGAATACTGGAACTTTTTAAGTTCTTTTGCAAGCTGTCTGGGTATAGCGTCATAACAAGCTCTGACCTTTGTCTTTTCTGCACCTTTTGCATGTTTGCTGATATCATTTCTATAAGTTTCCAGTATCATGCTTTGTATTGTGTTTATCTTTGTAAAATCTCTGCTTTTTGAATATTCCGCAACTGCTTCAGGCATACCCCCCACGACGATGTATTCCCTGAACAGTTCTTCATACTTTTTGCTTACGATCTCTGGAGGATTCATATCTGAATCATAGTATTCCTTAAGATCTCCGATCTGCTCCTTTGAGACTCCTGCCGCCCATAAAAACTCTTCAAAATCCAAAGGATACATGGTCATGTGATCTTCATACCCGACAGGAAGGGATGCTACATCCTCTACGTCAACGTCAGCATCTTCTGCATATGTCAAACCGAGAAGACTGCCTGAACCTATCACATCAAACTTTCCGTCTTCTGATAAGAATTTGAACGACGTTCTTGCGTTTCCGCAAACCTGGATCTCGTCGAAAAACAACAGCGTTTCTCCGGGGATCAGCTTCACTTTATCTATGCTTTGAGTTATTTTTTTATAAATGCTTTCAGCAGATAGATCTCCGTCAAATATCAATTTCAGGTCTGGATCTTTTATGAAATTCAATTCGATGAACGACTTGTACTCCCGCTTTCCGAACTCTCTTACTATATATGTTTTTCCCACCTGTCTGGCCCCGTAAAGCATCAGACACTTTTTGCTTTCTGATGATCTCCACTCCAAAAGCCTGTCATATATTTTTCTCTCTAACATATGTTCCACATCTCCTTTAATTT
>CAYUGP010000255.1:0-1915 GCA_964444315.1 uncultured Oscillospiraceae bacterium
ACATGCCACCGCCCCTCCACTGATATATGTTCACTATGAGCACAGGTGCGCCTACGCAGAAAAGAAGGAACCAGAACAAGGTGACTTCTGTCTTTGCTTTTTTCTTTGCCATGATCTAGACCTCCTTTACCGCTTTCCCGCATTTAGGACAGAACGCCGCTCCGGCAGGGAGTTTTGTTCCGCAGTGTATACAGAAAGCCGGAGCACTGTCATCAGCCTCCGTAGCGTACGTCCCGGGCGGCATGAATTTTCTCAGTTTCCTGTCCAGTTCATCACCGGTATATTTTTCTTTGATGGGAGCGCTTTTCACAGCCCTGTACAGCACCCATATTTCCTTGGTATACTCGTCGAGAAGGCCCACTGGTCCGTCATCGAAAGCCATCCACCACTGGTTGTCCGGCAGCGGCATCAGACCGTCTGTAAACGCTGCGGCTTCCATCATGTCATCGTAGGAAAGGTCTGTACCGTCCTCGATATTGACCCATTTGCTGCAATGATCCGACGCATCATCCATCACCTGTATAAAAGATTTGTATCCTTCCATTTCGTTCTCCTAATCGTCGTCCGAACCGCCGTCTCCGCCGGAAAGGACGGCATAAGCAATAGCTGCTGCAAAAGATATACCTCCTGCCATAGTCTCAGATAGACCTGCCATGGTCAGGCCGACCATCCCCACCAACAATATAAGGATGAATGTAATTCCTTTTTTCATTTATACCTCCTGACGATATATCTCTCCAAAGGCTTACATATTATTATAACCTATAATTGGCAACTCTTGGATATTAAAAAAAGATATACCCTTCCGGATATATCTTTTTTGGTAGTAATGCTTTTTATCAGTTAGAACTTGAGCTTGACTGTGTTGGCAGATACGGGATAAGCGCGTCTGCAATATCTTTGAGCGAAAGAGTCTGGACCGTTACTTTTCCGGGGCCGGTAATGATTGTGTTGAAAATTCCTTCACCGCCGAAAAGTACGTTCTTGACACCGCTGATCGTCCTGATATCCATAGAGCAAGTCGCATCCATCATTGCAAGACTTCCAGTGTCCACTATAATGCTCTCATCACTCTCGAGCTCATATTCCATCGTAGCCCCGTCGATCTCGACGAATACTATGCCTTCACCGAATATCTTCTGCATAACGAAACCTTCTCCTGCAAAGAGACCCGTTGAAGCCTTTTTATTGAAAAATACTTCTGTGTTGACACCCATCGTGCAGGCAAGGAAGGATGATTTCTGAAGGATGATAGGTTTGTCAGGAGTGATCTCCACGGCGAGGATCTTACCGGGCACCTTCGGATTGAGTGCTATCATTCCGGGTCCACCGACAGCAGTATAGATATTTCTGAAAACTTTCTCTCCGGAAAACAGCCTTCCGAAAGCTTTGCCGAGGCTTCCGCCTCCCTCAGTTTCCATTTCAAGATTGGGACTCATCCATGCCATTGCGCCTCCGTCGGTATGTATAGATTCCCCCTCTTCAAGGTTGACTATCACTACAGGAAATGTGCCGCATTCGATACTGTAATTCATTGTATTTCTCCTTTCGAATACAAAAAACTATTCTTTATCCGTTTTCTTTTCAGGTCTCGTTATGACCAGTTTATCCTTGTTTTTGTTTATTAAGATCAATCCAATGATACCTAGAACGATCGATACCACGGAAATGACCTGCGCCTGTCTGAAGCTGCCTATCCAGAGGCTGTCCGTACGGAGCCCTTCTACGAAGAAACGCTCTACTGAGTACAGTATCCAGTAAAGACAGGTAATCTGCCCTCTGTATTTTGCCTTCTTCTTGTCGAACCAAAGAAGGAAAAGGAACAGAAGGAAGCACCATATCGATTCATAAAGGAATGTTGGATGTACGAATTCCCCGTCGCAGTAAATGGCCCAGGGAAGATCCGTAGCCGTTC
>CAYUGP010000256.1:0-1893 GCA_964444315.1 uncultured Oscillospiraceae bacterium
TCATCACAGGCTACAAGGAGCCCGACGACGCCTTCATAGGCTGGTTCATAGTGGACGCCGAAAAGCAGGGCCGGGGTATAGGCTCACAGCTCTTCGCCGATATACGCGCAGCGCTTTCGGGACTCGGATATGATAAACTGCGCCTGGGCTGCGTGAAAGAGAACAAGGAAGCTGAAAGCTTCTGGACAAGCCAGGGCTTTACTTTCAACGGAGCCGAAGAGCAGCAGGAAAGATACACCGTAAGATATATGGAAAGAGATATCTGATAAGGAGAAACTGCAGATGCCTTTCAATGAACAGATAAACATATTTGAGAAAAAACTTGCACAGCCTCTGCCTGCAAGGATGCGCCCTGAGACTTTAGATGAGATAGTCGGGCAGCAGCACCTCATAGGCAAAGGCCAGATCTTAAGAAGGATCATAGAGAACGACGCGGTCTCATCCATGATCTTCTGGGGCCCTCCGGGCGTGGGAAAGACCACCCTTGCCCATGTGATCGCAAATCACACCAAGGCCCAGTTCGTCAACTTCTCAGCAGTCACCAGCGGCATCAAGGAGATAAAGACCGTTATGCAGCAGGCTGAGGAGAACCGCAAATTCGGCATAAAGACCATAGTCTTCGTGGACGAGATACACCGCTTCAACAAGGCCCAGCAGGACGCCTTCCTTCCCTTCGTGGAAAAGGGAAGCATAATACTCATAGGCGCGACCACGGAGAACCCCTCCTTTGAGGTCAACAACGCTCTTCTTTCAAGATGCAAGGTCTTCGTGCTCAAGGCTCTCACGGAAGACGACCTTACGGCTCTTTTGAAAAGAGCCATCGAAAGCCCCAAGGGCTTCGGAGATGAGGACATAGTCATAGACGAAGATACCATCAGGCTCATAGCCGCCTTTGCAAACGGAGACGCCAGGACCGCCCTCTCCACCCTGGAGATGGCCGTGCTCAACGGCGAGTTCGACGGAAAGACCACCAAGGTGACAAAGGAGACCGTTGAACAGTGTACGTCCAAAAAATCCCTGCTCTACGACAAGAACGGAGAAGAGCACTACAACCTCATATCGGCCCTTCACAAATCCATGAGAAACTCGGATCCCGACGCTGCGGTCTACTGGCTGGCCAGGATGCTGGAGGCGGGAGAAGACCCTCTCTACGTGGCCAGAAGGCTGATACGCTTTGCCAGCGAAGACGTGGGCCTGGCAGAGCCCAGAGCTCTGGATATGGCTGTATCCGCATATCAGGCCTGCCACTTCATAGGCATGCCCGAATGCTCCGTCAACCTGACCCAGGTGGTGGTACACCTGGCCCTGGCACCCAAGTCCAACGCCCTGGACGTGGCGTATATGAACGCAAAGGAAGACGCCCAGAGGATGCTTTCAGAGCCCGTGCCCATGCAGATCAGGAACGCCGTGACAGGACTCATGAAGGACCTGGGCTACGGCAAGGGCTACAAATACGCCCACGACTACGAGGAGAAGGTGACAGCCATGAGCTGCCTCCCGGACTCCATAAAGGACAAAGAATACTACAAACCTACAGACCAGGGAAACGAGGCAAGATACAAGGAACGCCTCGAGCAGATCAAAGCCTGGAAAAAGGAACATGAAAAGAAATAACAAAGATCCCGCAAAAACTCACGGGATCTTTTATTGCTTTTGTTCACAGGCTCACGTCGACTCCGAGTTCTTTCAGCTCTTTTCTGAGCCTTTTTACATCCTGGCGGAATATAACAGGATGCATGCCGCAATGATGCGCTCCTTCGCAGTTCACCTTAAAATCGTCTATGAAGACGCACTCGTCCGCAAGGAGGCCGTACTTATCGAGAAGCAGCCTGTATATCTCTGGCTGAGGTTTCATGATGAGGTAGTCTGCAGATACTACGCTCCCGTCGAATA
>CAYUGP010000257.1:0-1879 GCA_964444315.1 uncultured Oscillospiraceae bacterium
TGTGTAGCTTTGAATTGCATCATTCTTGATCCCGGGCATCCGCCTTCATGTATATGTTCCATCTTTTTTCCTTCCGCTTTCTTTGCCTGTGCTGCCTTGACTGCGGCCTCATCATATGCGGGTGCTTCTCTTTCCTCGAATGTTATCGCTCCCGTTGGGCAATTCGGCAGGCAGTCCCCAAAGCCATCGCAAAAATGCTCTCTCATCAGCTTTGCTTTGCCGTCTACGATATCTATCGCGCCCTCGTGGCATGCTTCTGCGCACAGTCCGCAACCGTTGCATTTTTCTTCGTCTATGTGGATTATCTTTCTGATCATCGTACTTCCCTCCTCTTGTCTTTCCAGTGTCAGTATACTTACAGCTTTTCAACTTTTCTGTATCCTCAGATACAGATTTGAAAACTTTTTCGTGTATAATCGTCTTGTTGATCAACACAAGGAGAATACTTATGGATTATTCTGTGCTAGAGCGAAGCTCGCTATTTAAGGGTTTATCCTCAAAAGAACTGCGTGGATATCTTGAGTCTGTTCCTCACTATATTCAATGCTACGACAAGGAAGAGATCATATTTCATGTGATGGAAAAAGCCGATCGCATCGGGATCATACTGGAAGGACGCGCGGAAGCTCAAAAACCATTCCCGAACGGAAGCCAGATAAACGTCTCTGTTCGAAATCCGGGACAGATGATTGGACCGGCTGCTGTCTTTGCAGAAAGTCACACATATCCCTGTGACGTGATGGCCATCGAGTCCGTCACAGTCATGATGCTCAGAAGGCTGGATCTGCTTCATTTGATGCAGAAAGATATCCGTATTCTTGAAAACTTCACAACAGAGATAGCTTCCGCGACATATATGCTGCAGCAACGTTTAGAGCTTCTTTCGTACAGCGGCATAGCTCAGAAGGCAGCACTCTACATGCTCATGAAGAGAAGAAGAACAGGCTCTGATCAGATCCGGATTCCAGGATCGATCACAAAATGGTCGATGATCATGAATGTGTCCAGACCATCCCTTCACATAGAAATGAAAAAGCTTGACGACAAGGGTATTATTCGTTATGAGTCTCATACCATCGAGATTCTTGATCCTGAATCTCTAATGGATGTTTTAAGTCAATAAAAAGAAGCTTGAAACCATTGAAATCTCAAACTTCATAAGTGGTGGAAGCGACAGGAATCGAACCTGGGTCCAAGTATTGGATTTTCAACGTTTCTGAAAATCCTGCGGACTCATTTGCGGACTCTGCTGTATGTCTGCTGTATGTCTGAGCGATATCCGGCCAGGTCGATTTCCTCAAAATCTCGATTTTTCTGTGAAAGTGACTGCGCCATGATGCTTTCGGAAATCCTGAGAGTGTAAATCATAAAAGGTGAATCAGGATCATATAGCAAACGGTCCCGGTCACGATCGAAAGGTACATATTCCCGCGGATCCACTGAAGAACGATTACCAGAAGACTTGCGATGATTTCAGGGATTCCGAAAGGATATTGGACAAAAGAGGTTTCGCGAAGGCAGTATATAACAAGTACTGTCATTATAGCCGGGGGCAAAACCTTCCCCAGATAATGGACCATTTCAGGTAATGGCCTGTTGCCGAAAACAAGAAACGGAAAAGCCCTGAGTATCCATGTTACAAGAGCTGTTACAGCTATGACCGCTACCGGATATATTACACTATTCGTCATCTGAAACCTCCCCGGCCTCAATTGGCCCTCGAAGAATCATCAGCGATAAGAAACAGGCGATCAATGTCGGTATTATGAAATAATCTTTTCCGAGCAGAAGTAGAAATACCGCCGAGCAGACTATCGCCACAAAAAAAGGAAGCTTGGAACGCTGCTGACGCCATTGATTGACAACAACCACCAGGAAA
>CAYUGP010000258.1:0-1865 GCA_964444315.1 uncultured Oscillospiraceae bacterium
GGTGCGTCTCAAAACCAAAGACACCATGAGAGCTACTAAAGCAGGTATTATGAAGCTCACTGCAATGAGCCCAAGCCAGTCAAAAGCTGTGACAGCCTTATCCTTCTTTCAAGATGATTCAGGTAATACTTATTCTGAAGGAGCTGCTTCAGTATCTGATCCTTTGATACCTCTAAGGATTTGAGCTCTATATTGAGGCAAAACTCTTCCGTGATCCTAAGCAGATCGAATTCCTTTCATATTCTGGATATGCTGTAACCATAGAAGAAACCATCAAAGCATTCACAAAAAATCTAAAGGACTCCATCTCATGATACTGAGTGGTCCTTTTGTCTTCGCTGCGGGAATCGTGTTTCTTCATTATGTTGAAGGACGCCTCATCCCTGACCCTTGATAGTTTGTAAATGTTAAGACCCTTTGTCATTCTTTCCCCTTAGTTTTTTTGACCATTATATCATATTTAAAAACTATACCTGCAAATCCAGCAATTCCTAAGGCCTGGAGTTTTGAGATTTTTTCAGCTTCGATCAGTTTTTTTCTTTGTAAATACACATTAATCTGCTATAATCCCTTTCGTTGGTCAAATGAAAAAAAATCAATAGTATATACAAAAGGAGAAGAAATTTGAAAAAAGTATTAAGCATCATGTTATGCCTTGCAATGGTCCTATCATTTGCAGCATGCGGAGAAAAGAAAGCAGCAGAATGGACAAGGGTCGGATCTTTTTCTGATGGAGAATCAGCATATGTAAACATCCAAAAATCTGAAGACAGTGAACACCCAGGCTGGCTCGTATCAGTCATGGCAGAGGAAGGAATGCACGGATGGTATATTCAGCAGGAAGGAAATGAACTTAAAGGAAACCTCAAAGCTGACTACGAAACAGATGGAGAAGACTTCATAGTCACCATAGCTGAAGAAGGCGAAGACGGCATCAAACTCACTATCGACGGTGGAAAAAGCTATTCACTTAAACCTTATGAAATACCTCAGGCAAAATATGCTATCACCATCAACACAAGAGGAGAAGGCACTATAGCTCATGCACAGGAAGGCGAAGAACTCGTATTCGACGAAGATTTCCCTGCAACTACAGCATATATCGGAGTAGAAGATGTTGAAAAGATCACCATCGCAGCAAAGCCCGCTGAAGGATATAAGTTCTGGAAGTGGACAAAGAACGGCGAAGACTTCTCAGCTGATACCGAGGTCACCTTCGATATCACCGAAAGTGCAGAGTATATCGCTCACTTTGGACCAAAGGGAATAGATGAAACACATGTAGATCTTGAGAGCGTAAAGACTCTTGGACAGATCATGGGACTCCCCGAGTATGGCAGCTCTACATCAGACGGAAAATATATCTATGCATTCGAGCAGGACTGGGTCATATACAGAGCTATAGCAAACTTAGATGAGGCTACATATAAGGCAGTCTTTGATATCGAATTTGACGATCCTGAATATGATACAAAGGTAAGAGCACTCCTTAAGGACGTAGCTGTAGACAAGATCGAAAATATCTCTGAGAAAGAGCTTAAAAAGGATCAGCTTGCAGCCCTTGCAGGAAAGACAGGAAAAGAGCTTACAGACGCAGGATGGACCGTATGGGGATTCAATACTACAGACAATCAGTATCAGATGGAATATGACTGCTTCAGCTATGAAGTGATCATGGAAGGCCAGGCTCCAGCATCTGATGATCCTGATGCAAGCACCATCGCAGACCTCACAGTAAAGAGCATTGTTTGCACAGGTCTTGGAAGCGTAACGAACCTGGAATAATAGGCAGCTTTAATAATAGGCTAAAATAACAAACTGACTTCCACATAGACAAAGGGTCTAAAAATGGAAGTCAGTTTTTT
>CAYUGP010000259.1:0-1849 GCA_964444315.1 uncultured Oscillospiraceae bacterium
TCACAAGTAGCAACTATATATACACAAAAACCAAATACCGCAAAAACACCAAGAGTAGATAAAAGAACAATACCTTTCAGTAAATTAGCGCTTTACGGACTGGGCGGGATGTTCCCTAACGGCTGGATTTTACTTATTAACGGCTATTATATGATGATTTTTTTCACGGATATTCTCCAGCTGCCGACAGTCCTCGCTGCTTCGATCTACTCTGCCATACAGTGGTGGAAACTTGTTGCGATGCTCCTTTCCGGAGTCATCGTTGACGGTATACAGCTAAAAAGCGGTAAATACAGAGGTTGGGTAAGGATAGCCCTTATAGCGGAGGCTATTCTGTTCCCGATCGCATATGCAGACTTCGGTCTCAAACCGACAGCTGCCGCAGTTGTCGTTATCATAGCACAGGCTCTTCTCATGCTTGGATATAACCTGAGCTGGACAGGTATCCGTACACTGCCGGCTGCAATGGCGAAATCAAGTTATGACATAACTCTGCTTACTGCATCTTCTGCAGTGGGCGGGAGCCTTGCAAACATCATCTGGGGATTCGCCTCCGTGGCAATGCTCAGCGTTCCTTTGTGGAAGGGCACTTCCAACCAGTACTGCGGAGTCGCATCCATCTGCTCTCTCATCATGGTCGCAGGCGCATTCATCATGTTCAAGCTTGCAGAACCCTATGACGGGCAGGTGAAGGAAAAGGAAAAGAAGGAAAAGATCACAGGAAAGAAACTCCTTGAGAACCTCAAGGGACCCATGATCCCTTACTTCATTTCCGCTACGCTGTCCGCAGCGCAGGCAGGATTCTTCTCTACATTGCTTTCATACTATTCGACATATGTGCTCAAGAACCCGGCAGTCACGGCAACAGTTCTTGCAATGCAGTCCGGAATAAGCCTTGTAGGAAACTTCCTGTCACCAAGTATAGCAAGACACTTCAGGAAGAAGTCTATACATATTTTCTCTCAGTTCTTCAACGCAGCATGCTATGTAGTCCTGGGTTTCTTCGGAACAAGCGCAGCTGTGTTTATCGGACTCAGAGCCATCATGTCTCTTATGGGCACGCTCCACGGCGTAGTCGGATATTCCTTCCCGATAGATATAGGGGACTACAACGAAATGCACGGAATAGATGCATCCCGAGCCATACTCGTTTCTCTCGGAGGCAGTACTACGAGGCTGGGAAATGCATTGTCAACGACAGTTGCATCCTTCGGCCTTGCTGCTATCGGCTATGTCAAAGGTATGCAATTTGACGATGCTATGTGCAGGAAACTCATAGGTCTTATGGCCATAGGGCCGGGCGCTGTTGCACTCATAAGCGGTATCGCTATGTTCTTCTACAAGGTAGATGAAAGAGAAATCAATGAGTACCGTGCAAAGAAGGCGGCTGCTGCAGCAGAAGCTAAACAGAACCAGTAATTTGTCAGGTATTACATATGAAAAGCTTTTCTCAGGTATTTAAAGAGGCTCTGCGTTACAAGGAAGCAAAGATCTGCTTCATACTCACGGTAGTAGGTGTGATTGCCGCTTTTGGCGTAGCCTACGGCATAAAAGACCGTATCGGACTGGTAACGGTCCTGCTTATGGGCCTTACATTGATGGTGACTTTCGCCGCGCAGCGTTTCGGCGCATATATCAAGGCTATAAGAGAAGAAGATCTTAAGGCTCACGGAAAAACCGTATATAAGGCTGACAAACCAAAAAAGAAAAAGAAGAAATAAACGGTTTTTTATTCCACAGCAATCTATAACAAAAAATCACGATAATTGTTTCATCATTCCTGTTTGGTATAGAGGAAATATGTTATGGAAACTAAGAAAAGTACGTTAAAACCGAGTCTGGTCTATTC
>CAYUGP010000260.1:0-1845 GCA_964444315.1 uncultured Oscillospiraceae bacterium
CTCTCCAAGTGATCCTGCCTCTTGAAAGATCGTAGGGAGAAAGCTCCATACGTACCTTATCTCCCGGCAGAATGCGGATGAAGTTCATGCGCATTTTTCCAGATATAGTAGCAAGTACTATGAAATCGTTCTCGAGCTTTACTCTGAACATTGCGTTCGGAAGACTCTCGACTACTGTGCCCATGACTTCGATATTGTCACTTTTGGCCATATATTGCCTTTCCTCCTTTTCCGGTAAACTTAAGCTTTAATATCCTGCCCTGTCCCTGCAGGTTAGAAGGATGGGTTCTCCTTCCGTTATGACTACTGAGTTTTCGTAGTGAGCGCACATGGAACCGTCGCTCATGACGACTGTCCAGTCGTTATCGAGTACGTCTACGTCGTAGTCACCGGCCGCTATCATGGGCTCTATCGCCAGGGTCATGCCCGGGACGAGTTTGGGTCCGTGTCCGGCCTTACCGTAGTTCAGGACGGGTGGGTCTTCGTGAAGGTCTCTGCCTACTCCGTGACCCGTATAATCTCTGATGACTGAGAAGCCAGCCGCTTCGACACAGCTTTGTATCGCGTGGGATACATCGCCTATGCGATAGCCTTTTTTGCAGAACTTCAGCCCTTCAAAAAAGCTCTCCTCCGCCACCTCGATCAGCTTTGCGCATTCAGCGCTTATCTTGCCTACCGGGTAGGTTCTTGCCGCATCGGAGTAATAGTCCTTGTATATGGTACCGAGGTCTACACTCACGATATCCCCTTCCTTTAAGATCTTCTTTTTGGAAGGGATACCGTGTATTAGTTCCTCGTTTACCGAGATACAGGCTGTGGCGGGGAAGCCGCCATAGCCTTTAAATGCGGGCTTCATGTCGTTTCTTAAAATGAAATCTTCGATCCATTGGTCCAGCTCTTTGGTGGACATCCCCGGCTTTATCACCGAGGGCAGTTCTTTCAGGATCTCAGCCGTTACTTCTCCGGCTTTGATCATGAGATCGATCTCATGTTGGTTCTTTATAACGATCATGATCTACTCTCCCAGAAGGGCGCATATCGTTTCGAATACTTCGTTTACGGGGCGGTCGCCGTCTACGACGGCAAGCTTGCCCGTCTTCTTGTAGTATTCGATAAGAGGACTTGTCTGGTCCGCATATACCTGCAGCCTTGCGAGCACTGTCTCTTCGGCGTCGTCATCTCTTTGATAGACTTCGCCTCCGCACAGGTCGCACACACCTTCCACTTTAGGCGGATGGGTGACTGCATGATAGGAAGCTCCGCAGCCGCGGCAGACCCTGCGGCCTGCCATACGAGGAAGTATCACCTCGTTAGGAACTTCGATATCAAGGACCAGGTCGAGCTCGTGACCTCTTCCTTCAATGAATCGGTCAAAGTTCTCCGCTTGATAGACAGTTCTGGGGAAACCGTCGAGAAGATATCCGTTCTCGCAGTCGTCCCATGTGAGCCTGTCTTCTACCAGATCGCATACCAGCTCATCGGGGACAAGGGCTCCCTTGTCCATATATTCCTTTGCCTTCTTTCCAAGAGGTGTTCCCTCCTTGACGTTGGCTCTGAATATATCGCCGGTGGAGATATGCAATACATCGTATTTTTCGCTTATTTTTTTCGCCTGGGTGCCTTTTCCGGCTCCCGGGGGTCCCAATAATACTACGCGCTTCATGGTTTCTTGCTCTCCTATTTTAAGAATCCGCTGTAGTTACGCATCTGGAGCTGTGTCTCGACGGCTCTTTCCGTATCGAGCGAGCAGCCAACAGCAATGATCAGGGACGTGCCGCCGAATCCGATGGCAAGTGCTGTCCAGTGCTGCAGAAGTGTAGGCATAGCAGCTACCAGTGCAAGGAA
>CAYUGP010000261.1:0-1839 GCA_964444315.1 uncultured Oscillospiraceae bacterium
TTACCTCCCCTTTTTTATATATTTTATCGCTTCAGTAAGTTTTCGGCAAATGAAAATGCATCCTGGAGCTTCGAAATATCTTTTGCGCCGGCCTGAGCCATATCTGCTTTACCGCCGCCACCGCCGCCGGCTGCCTTTGCGATCTCTTTTATCATATTTCCGGCGTGATAACCCTTATCAAGCAGATCATCTGTAACTGAAGTCATAAGTGTCGCTTTACCTCCGTTTACACTGGCGAATACCATTACGGCAGAAGTCGTCTTTTCTTTTATAGAATCAGATAACTCTCTTAGTTCTTCAATGCTGCTTCCTTCAAATACTTTCGTGATGAGTTTTACACCATCGATGACTTTTGCATTTCCTACAAGATCGTCAAGTCCTGAAGACATAGAAGATCTCTTGAGTTCCGTAAGTTCGTTCTTAACTGCCTTGAGTTCTTCAGTCAGGTTCTCCGTTCTCTTGATAAGAGCATCAGGATTGACTTTAAGTACATTGGATAGTTCTGAAACGAGCATAAGTTGCTCATTTAGATATTCGTTTACGGCTGATCCTGTTATAGCTTCTATCCTTCTTGTACCTGCAGCTATACCTGATTCGGATATGATCTTCAAAGAACCGATCTGTCCAATATTTGAAACATGAGTCCCTCCGCAAAATTCCATTGAGAAATCAGGAACATCCACTACTCTTACGATATCTCCGTATTTCTCTCCGAACAGCATCATTGCGCCGAGTTTCTTAGCTTCTTCGATCGGAAGAACATGTGTTTCAACAGTCGTGAATTTCAGTATCTCTTCATTCACGATGTCTTCGACTCTTACAAGATCCTCTTTGGATATAGCTTCAAAATGGGTAAAATCGAATCTGAGTCCTTCCGGTGATACAAGCGATCCTGCCTGTTCGATATGATCGCCCAGAACTGTCTTTAATGCTTTCTGAAGAAGATGTGTAGCTGTATGGTTTCTGGCTATAGCATGTCTTCTCTTTGCATCTACACATGCTTCAACAGTATCTCCGACAGATACTTCTCCTGAAGTGATCACTGTATGATGAACATATACTCCGTTTACTTTCGTAGTATCTGTAACTACAGCTGTAAATCCGTCACCTTCGATAACTCCTGTGTCACCGACTTGTCCGCCGCTCTCTCCGTAGAAAGGAGTAGTTTCAAGCACAAGCTTGACTTCTTCACCTTCAGATGCACTGTTTAAAAGAGACATGCCTTTTACTATGCCAAGGACTTTTGTTTCAACTGCAAGACTTTCATATCCTGCGAAGTCTGTCTGTTCGAAATCTTTGAACATAACGGATTCATCAAGCCAGCCCTGACTATCTTCATCTTTACGAGCAGCTCTTGCCTGGGCTTTTTGAGCATCCATAGCGGATTTGAATCCATCTTCATCGACTTCAAAACCAAGATCTTCTGCGATTTCCTTAGTAAGTTCTACTGGGAATCCGTAAGTGTCATATAGTTTAAATGCATCTTCTCCGGATATAGTCTTGAGTCCTTTAGATTTAGCATCTTCAATATATCCATTAAGGATATCTGAACCCTGATCTATGGTTTGAGCGAATTTATCTTCTTCGATACCTATAATTTTCTTTATGTAATCTTTTCTTTCTTTCAGTTCTGGATAGGCATCTCCGGAAGTTTCTATGACTTTGTCGCACAGATCTTTGAGGAATGTTCCTTTTATTCCAAGAAGCCTTCCGTGTCTGGCTGCTCTTCTTAAAAGTCTTCTTAATATATATCCTCTGCCTTCATTTGAAGGAAGTATACCGTCGGAGATCATGAAAGATACAGCTCTTATATGGTCTGTTATGATCCTTATAGATACG
>CAYUGP010000262.1:0-1831 GCA_964444315.1 uncultured Oscillospiraceae bacterium
TCACCTCCCCTGCTTCATCTATATGAGCCAGGTGACAACGCACCTTTCTGTTTCCTACCTGCCTTAGACTCGGATGTACTTCTTTGCACATATCTATGCAGTGAGAACATCTGTCTGCAAAACGGCAGCCTTTTTCAGGCATGTTCACCAGTGAAGGTACAGTACCTTCGATGGTCTTGAGCCTCTCAACATCGTTATCAAGTCTCGGGATAGAAGCCTGAAGGCCTATGGTATACGGATGCATGGGATGATGGAATATTTCCCTTACTTCGTCGTATTCGACTATCTCACCTGCATACATGACCATTACGTAATCGGCGTTCTCTGCAACGACACCCATATCGTGGGTGATAAGCAGTATAGCAGTACCGGTATCGTTCTTGACCTTGTTCATAAGGTCAAGGATCTGAGCCTGTATTGTAACGTCAAGTGCCGTAGTAGGTTCATCAGCTATCAGAAGCTCCGGTTCGCATATCATGGCCATCGCTATCATGACCCTTTGTCTCATACCTCCGGAAAGCTGATGAGGATATTCCTTCATTCTTCTTCTCGGTTCCGGTATGCCCACTTTATCCAGCATCTCGACGCCTTTTTCAAAGGCTTCCTTGATGGAGATGTGCTGATGAGCCAGCACCATCTCCACGAGCTGCTTTCCGATGGTCTGAACAGGATTTAAGGAAGTCATGGGTTCCTGGAAGATCATAGATATCTTCTTGCCCCTTATTTCCCTCATCTCCTTATCGGAGAGTTTTGTAAGATCCTTGTCTCCGTCGATCAATATCTGAGACTCAGGATCAATTCTCGTGCCCTGCTTCGGAAGAAGTCTGAGGATCGATGTGGCGGTCACGGATTTGCCGCAGCCGGACTCTCCCACAAGGCAGAGCGTAGTTGCTTTCTTTACTTCTATGTCGATCTCATGGATGGCATTTACCCATTTCTTATCCATCATGAAATCTACTTTGAGGTTTCTTATATCAAGTATCGTATCAGACATAATCCACCTCCTATCGTCTCATCTTCGGGTCAAGAGCGTCTCTTACGCCCTCGCCTACGAAGTTGATGCAAACGACTGTTATTATCAGCATGATGCCTGCCGGGAGCCATTCCCACGGGTACATGTACAGCACGACCACGTTTGTCGCATTGTGTACTATATTGCCCCAGGAAGCCATCGGAGGCTGTACGCCGGCTCCCAGGAACGAGAGCGATGACTCCGTGATCATGGCGCTGGAGATCATGAAAGCTATGCTCATCCAGAGAGGTGCGACCGAATTTGGAAGCACGTACTTGATTATGATCTCAAAGGTCGATCTTCCTTCTGCCTTGGCAGCTTCTATGAACTCCATCTTCCTTACGGAAAGGACTCTGCCGTATATGAGCCTTGCAGGCTGCGGCCACGCAAGAAGCCCTATCAAAAGGATCAGTACAGGGATCGAAGATCCGAATATCGCTACCATGACTATGGTAAGGACCATGGACGGGAATGACAGGAATACATCTGCCAGTCTCATTATTATGGTCTCTGCTGCGCCTCTGTAATATCCGGCTATGAGACCTAATGGAAGGCCTACTATTACGGATATGACCGTTGAGGAGAAGCCTACCAGAAGGGATATCTGCCCGCCGTAAATGAGCCTTGAGAATATATCTCTTCCTACGGAATCGGTACCGAGTAAATGCTCTGCGCTTGGGGCCTGGTCGAACACCGGGAAAATGGTATATGGATCAAGCTTCATGAACACCGGCACAAGCAGCACCAGCAATATCTCCAGAATCAGGATGTACATTGCAACGTTTGCAAGTTTATGTTTTTTGAAAGATGTATAGAATC
>CAYUGP010000263.1:0-1830 GCA_964444315.1 uncultured Oscillospiraceae bacterium
ATATTTCTCCTTCATTGTGACTATCGCCTCTGTACACTACACATTTTCTTTTGATCCGGCCATATTGTTTCTCTGTCACCATGCACTTATCAGGATCGATCAGGTGTCTATATTGCTCAGGCGCTACAGTTTTACTGTGTTTTATCTCAAAAATACAGCAGTCCATATCCGCTGCGTTCGCCGTCACCATATCGAATTCTCCTGCAGCAAACTGAAGGACAAACACTTTATCGTCAGGTCTGGCAAGTTTAGTCTCAAGGAGAATGATATCCTCCATCATCCTGCCTCTTATTTCGTCAAGAATACGCTCGGTGATCCTGGTTCTTTCCCTTATACCTATATCAAGAAACATCTCATCCTGCATCAGAGATGTGACCAATGCTTCCGCCTGGGCATACCTGAGCCCCGGCTGTGTGAACACCGTCCGTTTTCCGCTTTGTGATCTGTTATGAGAATAAACGACGTCTATTTCCTGCGTCAGGTCTAAAAGGCCAAGATACTCCTGTATTTCACGAACGTGCTCTTCATTGATCCCGATGCTTTGTTCCTTTTTATTGCGTATTTCAAGCAGCGCCTTAAGTCTTTCCGTTACTCCCTGCATATCGATACGGTCAAGGATATCTGTGGGATCATCTCTGTCTTTCCTAAGGTTCGTCTGTGATATACCAAGATCGTGAGATTCAAACGACCTTGTAAGCACCTCAAGAGTAAACCTGTGATTCATATCTTCAACGACTCGGTTTATGACGCTTGTAAGTTCGTTCTTCTCGTACAGTTCATAGAGGGCTCTGAAGTGACCTTCGTACTGATAATTCTTCAGCGAGTGCTGGATATTCCTCGCTATGGCGCTGTCTATGTACTCGTTCGTCCTCTTTTCCGTAGCAAATAGCATCTGTTTCTTGTTGTAATCGACTCCGCCGAGGCTCATCGTCCCGCCGAAGCGTATATACTCATCTATTCCCTTTATCCCAAGGACCCTGTCAAATTCCCTGTACGGAATGAATGTCGTATGCAGCATGACGCATCTGTCATAGAGCTGTTCATCTTCTGCAAACACAAATCCAAGAGAGTCTGTTCCCGACAGCACGATCTTAATACCGCTCGCTGCAAAAATATCCGACAACAGCGCCGCACCTTCTATGAAGTCCTCAAGAAGCGTAACTTCGTCGATAAAAATGTACCTGTAACCGACCTTCTCCAGCGCTTTAAGATCCTGATTCAGCGATGAAAGCGTGTCTTTCGGTGTGATCTGAATAAACGCCGTTGCCTTGCGCATTTCTTCGCTCATTTCAAGGATCACTTGCCTTATCATAGTTGTCTTACCGGTGCGCCTTAATCCGCAAAGAATAAACACCCTGTCATTCGGCGGTCCGTAGATGTATTCCCGGAGCTGGGTGAAGATCTCTCTTTTTTTATACCGGCTGACCGGTTCGGCAAAGCGAAGCAGTTCATCTCCCGTCCTCACTATACCGTTAAGGTGATCATCCGGATCATCTATAACTTCTGAAGGCACACCAGTCAAATCGTTTTTCAGCTGCTGTTCGAGACGTTTTCTTTCTTCTATCTGCCTGCGTAAAGTTTCAAGCATTTCACCCTTTACCCGTTTCGTCACCTGCTTGCCTTTATCTCTGAATTGCCAGTATTCATACTCTTTCCCGTTGATACGCTTTATCGTTATACTCCCTTTAGGCAAGCTCTTGATCTGTTCTTCGATGAGGCTCATTTCTTTTTGGTCCATTTCGCACCTCCCGCATCTATTATACCCGATTTAACCTTGTTGGTAAATATTCAAAGTTAAAAAAGTTAATTCTTGTGAACCCTTTTTTCTTT
>CAYUGP010000264.1:0-1820 GCA_964444315.1 uncultured Oscillospiraceae bacterium
TAGAGATAGACTCCGAGCTTTCAAAGGGCACCGCCATCACCATAAGCCTTCCTCTTAAAGTGTCCGAAGAGACCGTGGACAGCCGGAACCTCAAGGGTAAAGATATCCTCGTTATAGAGGCAAACGAAAAGCAGGCGTCAAGATTCAAAGACATACTGTCCTCCGAAGGCATTGAGTGCAATATAGTAAGCTCCGCAGCGGACGCCATAAGCGCCATGACCGAAATCTCCTACAGGGACGCCTCCTACAGCATCATCGTCATAGGAGAAGAGATGCGGGGCGAAGGAAATATCTTCGAACTTGCATCCTACCTTACCAAATCCTATCCCGACATATGCCTGGTCCTTTCAAGCAGCGCGGACTGGGATGCCATAGAATATCAGGCCCAGAAAAACGGTATCTCTGCTTTTATCCCGGTGCCATTCTACAAGAGATCCCTTATAAACGGTCTTGCAGAAGCCCTTTCAAAGAGTACAGGCTCTTCGTCTTCCGACTCCGTCTTCCCTGACCTTAAGGGAAAGAGGATACTGCTGGTAGAAGACAATATGATAAACAGAGAGATAGCAAAAGAGATGCTTTCTTCCACGGGAGCCGAGATCCTTACGGCCGAAAACGGCAAAGAAGCCGTCGATGCCTTTACCTCATCTTCCCCGGGATACTTCAGCATCATACTCATGGATATACAGATGCCCGTCATGGACGGGTACAGCGCAACAAAAAATATACGTGATTCCGGAAGAGAAGACGCCGATCTGCCCATCTTCGCCATGACGGCCAATACCTTTGCCGAAGATATCGCAAAGGCAAAGGCTTCGGGCATGAACGGCCACGTGGCCAAACCCATCGACGTCAACATCCTTATGCAGACCCTAAGGAGAGCTCTGCTTTAAAAGATATGCAGGATTATCAGGAACGATACATAAACAACCTGAAAAAGATCGCCGATCTTTCGGTCTTCTACAAGGGCTTCGACAAGGATTTCACATCCTGGATGAAGGAGCGCGAGGACTCCCGAAGAAAGATAGGTAAGCTCCGGGAAGAAAACAACCGGCTTCTTTCCGAAGGGCTTTTCCCTGCCCTGGACAGCATACATGAAGCATCTCCCGAGGACATAAAGGAGCTGGAACGTTTTGCAGCCTTGCTCATGGATTGGACCACAAACCTGGATCCCGGAGTATACGTAGTCATACACGATGCTCTCCTTCGCCTTTACCGCCAGAGAAAAGACAGGAAAAACATCATAAAAGAACTTTACATGCTCGGCATGGGTCTCTACTACGTCCGGAGGAATACCGAAGGCGTAGACTCCGACATACGTGACAAGCTGGCATTCAGGAACGAGATGGTCTTCTCGGAAGCCGCCTCTTACCTCAGATATTATGACGATCTCGAGGACAGCGAGACAAGGAGCTACGTCGTAAGAGCTCTGCATAATCTGTCCCTTTGCACCAGGGATCTCAAAAGAAGGATAGCCTTCAACGCCAGGGCTATGAAGGTCATGACCGACGAACACTACAGGCAGCTGGCTCCTGACCTTCCATGGGAAAGGTACGTGCAGGCATCTCACCAGCAGATGAGCATCAACCGGAACCACCTTGCCGAAAACAAACTCACCCAGGAAGAGATAGCCCTGGTCCTAGATTCCTGCTACGAAGTGTTCAAGCCTGCCAGTGAAAGCGATGAAAAGAACGTCCGCTGGATATGGCCCTACTATGATATGGAATATAACTGCGGATACGTCGACCTCGATACCACCATAGGGCGGCTGGAGCAGCTCATAGACAGCGCGCCCTACGATCAGTACGACATACCGGGCTTTT
>CAYUGP010000265.1:0-1801 GCA_964444315.1 uncultured Oscillospiraceae bacterium
CTGAGTATATATGCCTTCTTTAGTGATCATAGGTCTTTGGAAGGCATAGTAGCCCCTGTTTATAAGGCTGTTGCCGTCTATAACTACCAGTACTTTATCCATCAGATTTACTCGTAGAGATCTACCGTGCTGTTGGTGTATACCTTCTGAACGTCATCATCCTCTTCGAGAGCATCGAGCATCTTCTGAAGAGATTTTACGTGAGATTCGTCAGGTGTAGCTTCTATGGAAGGCACCATTGTTATTTCTGCTTCTATTGTTTCAAGACCTGCATCCTTTATAGCCTGAGCTACGTCATCGAATACCGAAGGATCGCAGAGAACTTCGAAACTGTCATCATACTCCTGGATATCATCTGCGCCTGCATCAAGCACGACATCCATGAGCTGGTCTTCTGTAACTTCGGATTCTTCCTTATCGAATACGAAGATACCTTTTCTGTCGAACATATATGAAACGCATCCGGGAGTACCGAGATTTCCTCCGAACTTGTCGAATGCATGGCTGACACTTGATGTGGTCCTGTTTCTGTTATCTGTGAGCGCTTCGACTATGACTGCGACTCCGCCTGCGCCGTAACCTTCGAATCTGAGTTCTTCAAGCTGTTCGCCTTCGATCTCACCGGTACCCTTTTTGATGGCACGATTGATGTTGTCGTTTGGAAGTCCTGCCTGTTTGGCCTTTTCTATTGCTGTACGTAGAGAGGGGTTATAATCCGGATCTCCGCCTGCTTTCGCTGCGATCATTATCGCTCTTGCGTATTTTGTAAAACTTGCTGCTCTCTTGCTGTCCTGAGCAGCCTTTCTGCCTGCAATGGTATTATGTCTACCCATTGTTGATCTCCCTTCTATAAAGATTGCATTTCCAGCAAATATTGAACTTATTAATAACTATATGTTGTATATTTAACTAAATGATTTTACTATATATCGATTGAAATATCAAGTATTACGGGACAGTGATCGGATCCGAATACATCTCCTCTTATCTTGACTGAATTCACCTTGTCCATCAGTCTGTCAGAGACCACGAAATAGTCTATTCTCCACCCCACGTTCCTTTCCCTGGCTTTCATTCTGTAAGACCACCAGGAATACTCAACTTTGTCAGGATACAATGATCTGTAGGCATCTGTGAAACCTTCTGAAAGAAGCTTGGTGAATGCTTCTCTTTCCTGGTCTGAAAAGCCTGCATTGTAGTGATTTGTATCTGGATTCTTTAGATCTATTTCATTATGTGCAACGTTTAAATCTCCGCACATTATTACCGGCTTCTTTTTATCCAGTTCTTTGAGGTAATCTCTCCTTTTATCTTCCCATTCAAGCCTGTAATCTATCCTAGCAAGCTGGTCCTGAGAATTTGGAACATAATTATTTACTATGTAAAATTCTTCGAATTCCAAACATACTGTCCTTCCTTCATTGTCAAAGCCTCCGTAATCCACTGCTTTCGGGTTAAATTTAGACAGTATCAGCGTTCCGCTGTATCCTTTTTTCTCGGCACTGCTCCAGAATTGATAATACCCAGGCAGTTCAAGTCCGACCTGCTCAGGTGTAGCCTTAGTCTCCTGAATACAAACAAGATCAGCATCTTCTGAGATGATGAAATCCAGAAGACCTTTTTGAAGACATGCTCTTATTCCGTTTACGTTGAATGTTATTACTTTCATATCATTCTAAAAACATGAGCAGCCAATAAGCCGGGTTCTGTATATGACGATCATCTATCTAGACCTGGCATTGCTGTCAGGCTCAAGCGACCTACCTTTCGAGAAGGGACGGGCAGCCCCCTTTCTGGCGTT
>CAYUGP010000266.1:0-1797 GCA_964444315.1 uncultured Oscillospiraceae bacterium
ATCCTTACCATAGATCCCTCAAAGCGCTGGGTGGATACCATGATGTACGGCCTTGACGGTGATACCCTCTATCCGGACGTGGGAGGTTACATACACATATATGATCAGAACAGAAATATAGGGGGAAACGTATACCTGACCATAACTGCTTCAGGAAACGGAAAACTTAAGGTAGGGGGAAAGACCATAAGTCTTGAAAGCCAGTAAAAAACTTATGAAATAAGCGTTCCCTTCTAACAATACATATCAGTCACGGCGCAGGACGCTGCGGCTAATATAAAAAGCTACTCGACAAGAACGAAATAGAGGCAAAACATATACAATATGATTACAAAAATACCGCCTTTTGGCGGTATTTTGCATTCTATCGTCTATTTGCGATATATCAGTCTACGAGCTCTATCCTGCCCTCCACATGGGCGTCGAGTCCCTGGTGAGTTGAGAAATATTCTTCCACTATATTGTTCACCGAGACGGCAACGATACGCGGTTTTCGGTTCATTTCCACCTCTGAAAGAGGCACGCCGAAGAATTCATCGAAGTTCTTGTAATGATAGTTCTGAACGCATATTTTGAGCCTCATGTCGTCGGTCACGTCCTCGCCGTTGAACTTGAGTTCCAGCAGCTCCTTCGTGGTCCTGTTGTACTTGATTCGCACGCCTTTGGAGAACTGATAAAACTCGGTCTCGCCTATCCAGGCATCGTCCCTCATGAGGTGCTTTATGATCCTTCTCCACTGCTCACCGGTCACTTCCAGCATCCAGCACACGTCGTCAAAGGGCGTGTTTTCCAGCATGTCCTGATACTCGATGATGGGCCCCAGCTCCTTCTTTCTTATGCTTCCGGAACCGAAGAGTATTATGTCGAAGCTGGATTCATCCTGCATCAGGTCTGCGTAGAGATTGCCCATCTCAGTCTCCTGCTCACGGCTCGGGTGTGTGAGCCTTCTTGCCCATCTGGTCACTACTCTCTTGTACTTGGCATCGGTCTGGTCCTTGTAGCGGTAGAGCATGTCCTCCATGACGGGATCTGCCTTGGCTATGTCGCTGCTTATCTCGTCGCACTGCCAGGTCCAGCTTGCAATCTTCTTTTCTTCGTCGTCATAGTCTATCTCGAATCTTCCGACGATGTCAGTCCCCGTCCCTGCCTGCACGATGGGTATGCCGTTGACTACTTCAGGGGCCTCCATGAAGTCGTGGGAGTGTCCTCCGATTATGAAGTCCACACCGAAAGCCGGATCGAGAAGCTCTGCCAGCTTCCTGTCAAGTTCAAGGCCTATGTGGGAAAGCACTATGGTCATGTCCGTGCTCGTGGTGCGGTAGTTGTCGCAGATGATGCCTATTTCCTTTGCGGCTTCTTCCACGTCCACGAAGGATCCTATGACCTTCTCCTGCTTTGTGCTCGCTATGACTTCGTCAGTGAGTATGCCTATGAAGAGTATCTTCATGCCGCCCACCTCCACGTTGAGGTAGGGGTCGAAGAGCCTCTGGTTATTGAGCGTTACGAAAAGGTTCGCACAGATCAGGGGGAAGGTCGCGCACTTGTCAAGGAAGAGAAGGTGGGCAAGTCCGTAGTCCACCTCGTGGTTTCCTATGGTGGCCACGTCGGGATTAAGCAGGTTCACAAGGGATATAGTCGAAAGGCCCATATATTCCGAGTCTATGATGGAACCCCTGAACATGTCTCCTGCGATGGCGTAGATGACGTTTTCCTTTTCGGACCTTACCTTATTCAGATAGCCCGAAAGGAGCGGCAGGCCGCCTACCTCTTTGCCGTCTTTTTCTTCCGGAAGAAAGT
>CAYUGP010000267.1:0-1780 GCA_964444315.1 uncultured Oscillospiraceae bacterium
TAGGGGACGGTGAGCCTAAGTATCTCAATTCTTCCGAATCGACCGTATTTTTGAAGAAGAACAATCTGTACGGACTCAATGTTGCAAAAGCAGCCATACAGGAAGAGGGATATGCATTTCTCGTAGAAGGCTACATGGACATGGTGAGCCTCTATCAGAACGGTATTTGCAACGTGGTGGCTTCTCTTGGAACAGCACTTACAGAAAACCAGGCTAAGCTTCTAAAACGCTACTGCAAGAAAGTGATCCTTTGCTATGATGCCGATGCTGCGGGGATAAAAGCGGCTGTGCGAGGCATAGACGTGCTGAGATCTGCGGATATGGAAGTGAAAGTGCTTCATGTAGAGAATGCAAAAGATCCCGATGAATATGTAAAGAAGTTCGGCAAGGATGCTTTCCTGAAACTGGCTCTTGAAAAGACACTGGACCACGTTGACTACAAAGTCGCTCTTATACAAAAAAAATACAAGAGAAATACAAATGCGGACAATGTCAAATTCATTAAGGCTGTTGCAAAAGTAATAAGCACTCTGACGCCGGCCGAACAGGAAGTGTATTCTAAATACCTCTCCGGTAAACTCGGCATTTCCGAGGATACGCTTGTAAAAGAGTCCAAGGCAGCAGTTGAAAAAGAAACAAAAGTAAGAGAAGTAAAGGGACAGTCCGGAGAAAAGCCGAAAGAGAAAGTTATTTCCAAATCCGATGTCGGTCTTGAAAAGATGATGATCAAATTGTCATATATCAAGAGCGAATACTTCAAAGTGTTTGATTCTTATGAAGAAGCATTTATATCCGATGCGGGTATGGAGATAGGCGAATCCATGCGGGCTTCCTACAAAGAAGGAAAAGATTTCGATATCGATGAACTTAAGGACAATTTGTCTGAAGAGTCATATACGTATCTCGAACGTATCATTGACGATACTCTTGTGGGTGATGAAGAAGCAGCATATAACGACTGCGTAAGAGCACTCGACAATAAACAGAAGGAAAAACGTATACGTGAGATACAGGATATATTGAAGATGATGGATGAAATGCCTGACGATGACAGAGCTAAAGATGACAGCATAAAGCTTATGAAGGAACTGTCGGAACTCAGGAAAAAGAGATAATAGGGGGAGAAATGCCTTACACTGAAGAGAAAAAGAGGGAAATTATCGATGCCCTGATCGAAAAAGGTCAGAAAGACGGATCAATCAAAGAATCTGAGTTCGATGAACTGATAGCAAATCTCGATCTTGACGAATCACAGAAGCAGGCGATATTGGAAGCTTTCGATATTTCCGATATACACCTTATTCCCGATGAGATCCCTGAAGATGATTTTGATATCGAGCTTCTTACGGAAGCTGATGAAGTCGAATTCGAGGAGATAGCAAAAGAAGCTGCAGCGGACAATCTTGAAGATCTCGAAAAGAGCATATCCATAGACGATCCGGTCAGAATGTACCTCAAAGAGATAGGTAAAGTTCCGCTTCTTACTGCAGAAGAAGAACTCGATCTTGCAACGCGTATGGAAACGGGAGATAAGGAAGCCAAGCAGAAACTCTGCGAAGCGAACCTTAGACTCGTCGTTTCGATCGCAAAAAGATATGTTGGCAGAGGCATGCAGTTCCTCGACCTTATCCAGGAAGGAAATATGGGCCTCATCAAAGCCGTTGAAAAATTCGATTATAGAAAGGGATTCAAGTTCTCGACCTATGCAACATGGTGGATACGCCAGGCAATAACAAGATCCATAGCAGACCAGGCAAGGACCATCAGGATCCCGGTTCAT
>CAYUGP010000268.1:0-1768 GCA_964444315.1 uncultured Oscillospiraceae bacterium
ATGCGTTAGTCTACGATATGGACTTTTCAGCGCCTGAAGGTGATCAGTTTTACAGGGATGAGATATGGGCTGAATGCGGTAAAGATCCTGCTGCCTTACATGAAAGACTGAGATCTCTCGATCCGGAAGCAGCAGAGGAAATACACCCGAACAATATAAAAAGAGTGCTGAGAGCTGTCGAAAGGCTTGAAAAAGGCGAGGGGGCTCTTGCTTCTTTTAAGAACGCATCAACTGAAAATGCCGAGCTTAAATGCAGTATAAAAGTTATGTCTATGGACAGAACTAAGCTCTACGACAGGATCAATAAAAGAGTCGATAAACTTTATGAATTGGGCCTTGAAGAAGAAGTTAGGGGGCTCATTGATATGGGCTTTACTTCTTCGGACGTAGCTATGAAGGGTATAGGATATAAAGAGATAATAGACGCACTTTCAAAAGGAGAAACTGCAGAAAGCGCTAAAGACCTAATAAAACAGAACACAAGGCACTATGCAAAGAGACAGATCACCTGGTTCAAGAGATACAGCCAGGCTGAAATAATAGAGGTTTGAAGATTAATGGATGATAAAACATTGAAAATACTATCTGAAAAATACGGGATCTCTGAAGATACCGTATCACTTGTAAGTAAAGCAGAATCCCAGCTTACGGACAGATTCAGACAAATCGATGAAATAGCCGAATATAACCAGATAAAAGTGCTCAATGCTTTCCATGAATCAAGGATAGGAAGCATGCACTTCAACTGGGAAAGCGGATACGGTCTTTCTGACGTATCAAAGGATAAAGCTGACGAGCTGTTTGCCAAAGTATTCAAAGCGGAAGCTGCCATAGTCAGACCTACTATTGCATGCGGCACACATGCTCTTGCTTCTGTATATTACGGTCTTCTTCGTCCGGGAGATGAGCTTCTTTACTGCACAGGAACTCCCTATGACACAATGAAAACCGTTATAGGACTTGAAAATAACAAAAGCGGCAATCTTCTTGAATTTGGAATTAAATACAAGCAAGTCGATCTTCTTTTAGATAATTCCATAGATATTTCGACAATCAAAGATGTTATAAATAATACGACAAAGATTGCAGTTCTGCAGAGATCCACCGGATATTCTTTCAGAAAAGCTTTCAACACAGATCAGATCACCGAATGGGTCAAAGCCTGCAAAGAAGTCAAACCCGATATTATATGCATAGTCGATAACTGTTACGGTGAATTTACTGATTATTCCGACCCTATAGAATGCGGCGCCGATGTATGTGCCGGATCGCTTATCAAAGGAGTCGGAGGCGGATATGCTCTTTCCGGAGGATATGTAGCCGGAAAGCAGTTCATAATCGATGCCGTATCGAACAGATTGACGGCTCCTGGCCTAGGAGGAGAATACGGTCTGACTTTCGGACAGAACAGAGACATTTTAAGAGGTCTTTTCGTTGCTCCGAACGTTGTAAGAAATGCCGTTAAAGGTGCTGTGCTCTGTGCAAAAGTATTCGAGATGTTAGGCTTTGAAGTTTGCCCTAAAGCGGAAGACAGAAGGGGAGACATAGTCACATCCGTAAAACTGAAAAATAAAGATGCTGTGATAGCATTCTGCAAAGCCATACAGTCTGCGGCTCCGGTAGACGCATATGCTGCTCCTGAAGGAGGCTATATGCCTGGTTACGCAGATCCCATAGTTATGGCAAGCGGGTCCTTCGTTCAGGGTTCGACCATCGAATTATCGGCTGATGCACCCCTGAGAGAGCCGTATATTTTATATTTTCAGGG
>CAYUGP010000269.1:0-1761 GCA_964444315.1 uncultured Oscillospiraceae bacterium
GCTTTGTTGAGCTTTGCTACAACAGCTTCGAATTCTTCGGAGTAGAAGCCTACATAGTTGTCGGTACCGTCCTTAGACCATCTGTTCGTCATGTATGACTGTCCGTCTCCGTTGTTCATCGTCTGCCATCCGGAGTTGGCGAGGATATCAAAGTCACCTGCAGTTCTCCTGTCCTTAACGTTCTCCTGCTGATCCAAAGAGACCTTGATGCCTACAGACTTCCACATATCTATCATGGCAGCTGCAACAGCGGTGCTGGATGAACTGGAGATGAGGATCTTGAGCTCGAGCTCATTGCCGTTCTTGTCAAGAACGTATCCGTTAGCGCTCTTCTTGGTATATCCTGCTTTTTCGAGATATTCCGCAGCTTTTGCAAGATCGTAATCAGGAGCTTTTACGTTCGTGAGATCATATCCGACGCTGTCCGGGAAGCATTTTGCAAGAGGTTCCGCGGTTCCGTTTCCTGAGATCTGAGCGAGTACGGCCCTGTCAAGAGCATAAGCAAGGGCAAGACGAAGGTTCTTGTCTGCCGTCGGACGGCCTTCTCTGCAGTTCACGGCATAATCGCTTTCTCTGGTTCCGAGAGCATCGATCCTCTTGAGCTCGCTGTGACCTTCCATGAGCGGAAGCGTGACTGTCGAAGGAGAATATGCCATGTCGATGTCTCCTGCAAGGAGGGACTGGATCCTGGTATCTGCGCCTATGTTATAGTTCGTTATGTACTTGATCTGAGGAACACCTTTCCAATAGTATTCGTTGGCCTCGAGCTCCCATTTCTCATCCTTTACATGATCGATGACCTTGTAGGGACCAGTGCAGGTCGGATAAATATCAAGATTGGACATATCCGCATCCGTATCTACGATTATGCACATAGGTTCCGTAATGACATAAATGAATGCCGCATAGGGCTCTGTGGTGTGGAATACTGCATATTCGCCGTCGACCTCTGCAGAAGCCAGTTTGAGCTGATAGCCTCTGGTGTTCTGTTCCGCCGTCGTCTTGATGGACTCTACGACGTGCTTGGGCTGCAGTTCATCTCCGTTGGAGAATTTGACGCCCTTGCGGATGTGGAATCTGAAAGTCGTACCATCGTCTTCGACGGAATACTTGTCTGCAAGACACTCGACGAGATTCATGTTTGTGTCCATTGTGAGGAGAGTTTCGCCGATGCCGTAACGCATTGTCCACCATCCGCCCCAGCCGTTGAGGGGGTTGACGTTAGCATTCCAATAGATAGCTACGTTGAGGTGCTTGTCTTCTGCCGGTTCTGCTTTTTTCCCGCAGGCTGCCAGAGGCAGAACCATGCAAAGAACAAGCACGAGACAAATTGCTTTGATGATTTTTTTCATTTCTTTCTTCCTTTCTTAAAAAAGATTAAAAACATATCTATATACAGCGCCGTGCGCTCTATATCTCTTCAGGCTTTTTGGCAGCCACTATATACCTGCCGGGCAAGCCTTTCCCGAATATCTCCACGTGGATTTCCTTAAAGCCCAGTCTTATCATCTGATCGAGATCCCATTGGGGACGTCTGCGGTAGCTCATAGGCTGCTCTACAGCTATCTTTTCGATAATGGTGAAGTCCACATTTTCGGGATTGTGCCTGTAGTGGCTGCCGGGAGTAAGGTCTTCCTTTGCCCTCATTGCTTCAAACTCGGCTTTTCTTTTTGCCGCAGCTTCCGCGTATTCTTCATCGTGGGCCGCAAGGTAGTGGTTGCCGTCGTCGATGAGGAAGATCCCGCCGGGCTTCACGTCCTG
>CAYUGP010000270.1:0-1749 GCA_964444315.1 uncultured Oscillospiraceae bacterium
AGGGGAGAAAACCCTGCGGACAGTGTCCTGAATGCAGGGCCATCGCTGCGGGAGAATTCCTGGAGGTGGTCGAGATGGATGCTGCATCCAACAATTCCGTAGATGATATCAGGACTCTGAGGGAGTCCGTCAATTTCCCGCCGGTATCAGGCAAGAAAAAGGTATATATAATAGACGAGGCCCATATGCTGAGTTCCCAGGCTGCCAATGCATTCCTGAAGACCCTGGAAGAGCCTCCTGCAGATACTGTGTTCATTCTTGCCACAACGGATCCGAACAAGCTTCCTGCAACTATCCTTTCTAGATGCATGAGGCTCGACTTCAGAAGGGTGCCCGAGAAAAAAATCAGCGAAAGCTTCATGAAGATATGCAGGGAGATAGGCGTCGATGCTCAGCCCGATGCGGTGGCTCTCATAGCTTCCAACGCCGACGGATCGGTAAGAGACGGTCTTTCCCTTCTCGAACGCTGTATAGCGGGCTCTGATAAGTTAACAAGAGACGACGTACTTTTCCTTCTCGGTATATCCGGGGTCGAGACCTATATTTCCATAACCGACAGGATCATTGCAAAAGACAGCGCAGGAGCCCTGTCAGTTCTTGCGGAAGTGCTTTCGGAAGGAAAGGAAGTGCTCCAGTTCACCAAAGACTGGGTGGAGCACGTGAGGAATCTGATGCTCATAAAATATTCCGATGATCCAAGAAACCTCATCAATCTTTCTGATGAGAACATAGAAAGACTCAGACAGCAGGTGGACCGGATCTCCATAAAGGAGATATCCGAAATGGTAACGGTGCTTTCAAAGTTCATAAACGATGCGAGATATGCTTCAAAGCCCAGGATCTTGCTGGAACTTGCGATCATAGAGTTATGCGGCTGATAGCCAGCCATAGATAGAAGCAACAGGAGCGGACAGAATGTTTACATACATCAAAGCGACGACCGTAGGACACGGTATAGAAGCGGCAATGAAAGCCTTGAACGAGCAGGGGATAGTGCAGGAAAGGGAGAATCAGGACAGAGTCGATGTCACGAAGGAAATACAGCTCTGCCTTGATATAGAGGACCCCACAGCCGAACCCGCGATCTCAAGGAGCATAGTGACAGATCTTAAAGGTCTGGCAAAATACGACCACGAGTTCCTCGACGGAACGGGGGATAATGACGGATGGGAGTATACGTACCACGCTCTTTACAGCAGGTTCTACGATAAGCTCATCAATGAGCTGAAAAGGAATATACACACAAGAAGAGCATGTATAGCCTTGGGCCAGGGAGATATAAACTTCTCGGCAGACCCGCCCTGTCTTCAGATGATAATGTTCAACTATGTAAACGGAAAGCTTGAGTCTACAATAGTTTTCCGTTCGAACGACGGAGTAAAAGCTTTCCCCATGAACATACATGCCGTGGAAATGCTGCATCAGAAAGTTGCTGCGCAGCTTGGCGTTCCGGTTGGACCTCTTCATTACATAGCAAACAATTTCCATGCCTACAGCAAAGATTTCCATACTCTTGAGAGCTACTGCAAGGTTTTTGATACTGCTCCTGAAAAGAGGCGATTTGCCAGTATGGAAGATCTCAAACCATTCCTATAGGGGATCTGGTATAAGATGAAAAAGACGAGCATTGCAAGCTCGTCTTTTAGATTTTAAATAACTATGTTTCAATCCTCGTATTCGCCGAAAGCCACGTTCCGGTTCAGGATACAGGGCTTTTGTTCTTTCGGGACAGGGCAGTCTTTAAAGCAG
>CAYUGP010000271.1:0-1736 GCA_964444315.1 uncultured Oscillospiraceae bacterium
GATCTTGGCTCCGTCTTTTCTGAGGTTTGAAGTGAGCTCCTTCATCTTGTCCGCACCTTCCTTGCCTTTGAAGACGTAGTTATCGAGGCTGTCAAGATAGAAGCCGTATTCCTTGTGGATCATGTCCATGACATCTCCCAGCTCAAGACCTTGTTTCTGGTAGTAGGCACAGGCAGAGCAGAGGATAAGTATGGCGAAAGCGGCGCATTTGTCTCTGACATAATCACCGGACAGGAAACCGTAGCTCTCCTCGCATCCGAACAGGAAGTTCATATTGGGGTCGTCCTGATAGCGGTTCATGAGCTCGCCTATATATTTGAACCCAGTGAGAGTCTTGAATACGAGTATGCTGTTTGCTTTGGCTATATCAGAAGCCAGTTCTCCTGAGACTATAGTCGTCACGAAAAACGGTCCTGCAGGCATTTTGTCTTTGTATCTATCAGCCAGATAGTAGAGGATCAGTGCTCCTATGGAGTTGCCGTCGAGGAATTCGAGATTTCCGTGATGGCGTATGGCTACACCTGCTCTGTCCGCATCGGGATCTGAACCTACGGCGATATCAGCTCCGATCTTTTCTCCCAGCTCCATGACCATTGCCATGGAAGGTTCATTGCCGGGGTTGGGGGATTTGACCGTGGGGAAGTTCCCGTCAGGCTCTTCCTGCTCTTTGACACACTGGACGTTGGCAAATCCTGCGTCTTTGAGGACTCTTCTCACGGTGATGTTTCCGCTTCCGTGAAGGGCTGTGTATGCGACTTTGAGCTTTGCGTTATCCGTGAGGCTCAGTTCAGGGACAGCTGCTCTTACTGCTTTTGAATAGGCTGCAAGAACTTCTTCTCCCGCATATTTGAGAAGGCCTACAGATGCTGCTTTCTCCTCGGTGGTCGTCATGGCCTCTGTGACTGATATTTCGTTTACTTTCTTTATGACTGCGTCCGCATCTTCTGTCAGCAGCTGGCAGCCTGTTTCGTCATAGGCTTTGTATCCGTTATATTCTTTCGGGTTGTGGCTTGCAGTGACCACGACTCCTCCTACGCAGTGATAATACCTTATGGCGAAGGAGAGTAGAGGTGTTGCGGAAACGAAGCTGAAGAGATAAACGGGAATGCCGTTGGCGGCAAATGCCAGAGCCGTTTCTTTGGCATATTCTGCGGAGTTGTTTCTGGTGTCATAGGCGACTGCCACTCCGCGCCATACTTCGGTGCCGTACTTGTCTATGAGGAATCTTGCGAATCCGTTGCTGGCCTTTCTTACGTTATATTTGTTGATCCTGTTGGACCCTATTCCCATTATGCCTCTGAGGCCTCCTGTGCCGAATTCAAGCTCTTTATAGAACCTGTCTTCGATCTCTTTCTCATCGGTCAGAGCTGCCAGTTCACGGCGGTCCTCTTCATCGAAATAGGGGTTCGTTTTCCAAAGTTCGTATACTTCTCTGTAATCCATATATATCTCCTTTTATGCTCTTCAGGGTTTCCCGAGCAATGCAAACATGTTCGATTTATATGCCTCGACTCCGGGCTGGTTGAAGGGGTTGACTCCCGACATTATGGCGGAAATGCCGCAGGCAGCTTCGAAAAAGAAGATGAGCTCTCCCAGGGATACCTCGTCCTGCCTTTCGGCTCTTAGTTCAAGGCAGGGGACTCCGCCGTCAATATGGGCTTTTTTCACCCCGTCCCTTGCGGCATTGTATATGGCTCCGAGGTCCTTGCCCGCAAGGTAATTGAGGCCGTCTGCAT
>CAYUGP010000272.1:0-1734 GCA_964444315.1 uncultured Oscillospiraceae bacterium
AATACTGGGTCAGTTTCTTTATCCTGGGTATGTCGAGCCTCTTCCTGATGAAATACAGCTCAGCCGTTTCCGAGACCGTTTCAGTAAGTCTCCAGTTTTCTATGTTTTCCGCTTTTAAAAGCTTCTGTATCTTTTCGAACATTTCAGCGCCTCCTTTACCCCAGACGGATCTTTGCCTTGATCCAGGGACCTCCGTCGGAGACCTTGACCCATTCCTTGTGACCTTTGCCGCATGCGCCTGAACCGCCCAGTTCCACCGTCTCTGACATCATGGATATGGACTTGAGAAGATCCGGCACGTAACCTGTGAGCACGCAGGTCGAGAAGATGCGGCCGGTGAGTTTTCCGTCCTTTATCTCTCTTGCCATGCTGACCATGCACTGTATGCCCCAGTTCTTGGGGTCTTCCATTCCCGAGGTGGGATCCTGAAGGAGCATGCCGTACTTGACGGAAACTATCATATCCTCCACCTTGTCTTTTCCGCCTTCGAAGAAGGTGTTGGTCATCCTGGTGTAGGTCTTTCTCTCCACGGACTCTCTCCTGCCGTTTCCGGTGGGCTCCACGCCCAGCCTTGCGGCGGATACCGCGTCGGCGTATCCGGAGACCAGTCTGCCCTTGTCTATGACCAGTGTATCGTGGGCAAGGGTGCCCTCGTCGTCGAAGAAGAAAGATGCGACTTCGGTAGCCGAGGACGCTCCGTCTCTCATGGTGACCAGCTCTGACGCTATCATATCTCCCATGCAGTTTTTAGCCAGGGCTCTGTCCTTTACGAACATATCCATCTCCACGCCGTGGCCGAAAGCTTCGTGGACTATCATGCCGGTGACTTCCGGCGTGCAGATGCATTCGTACTCTCCCGGTCTCATGGGCTCGCTGTCTAAGAGATCTAGGCAGTTCGTCACGATGTTGGGACCGTATTCTTCCATCTCGTCCAGAAGCTCGGCTCCGCCGAGTATGGAGAATCCTTTGTAGGCGTCTTTAAGTTCCTGACCCTTGGCCGCTACGACCACAAGGCCTCCGCAGGTCCAAAGAACGTTTTCCTCTATGTCCTTCTTATCCGACAGGAAAAGTTTGTTGTAGTACTGGTACTGAAGGCTCGCCATGCAGTCTATGAGCCTTTCGTCCAGAGCCTTGGTCTTCTCCCTTATCTCGGAGAGTTTGTCAAGGATCTTCTCTTCGCCCATCTCCTCCGGATTGATAATGTATTCATTACTCTTTACGAAGTTCTCCTCCTCTTCTCAGCCGACGGGAGTAAGGTATCTTTCCCACTTGTCTCCCATATCCAGAAGACGGCTCTCTATATTTTTTTCTATTTCTTCTATAGCTTCTTCGCTGATCTCATTGCCCGCATATTCCGCATAAGCTTTTCCGTCGTGGACCCTGACCACGAATCCTCTTTTTCCGAACCTGTTGAAGTCGGATACGGAAACTCCGCCGGCGCTTACGCTGTAGCTTTGCTGGCGTCCGTCGCTGACCAGTACGGACGCATATCCGTACTTTCCGGAAAGTCTCTGCTGAAGCTTTTTAAAAAGAGCTTTGTTCTCTTTGATGTAGTTGCTTCTTGCTACTTCCATATGCTATACCTCCATTTCGCATCTCCCTGATTATATACAAAACGCTTCACCAAAAACAATACTAAATACCTAAGACTGCGTATCTTTCGGGATGCAAGAGTGATATACTTAATAGGATAGAAGGACATGTCATGATATATTCAAAGTCCTGAAAGGGAAA
>CAYUGP010000273.1:0-1703 GCA_964444315.1 uncultured Oscillospiraceae bacterium
GTAGATGCGATAGAAAAGGTAAGCGCCTTCACAAGGCCAATAATGTTCATAACCAGGAACTATAACTCTGATAACATAGTTCCGGGTCTTGGTACGTTGTTTTTCGTAAATGACAAGGGAGTTGCAGTCACCTGCAAGCATGTCGCTGCATTGATACTGGAAGCTGACAAGATCAATCACAGATATGCCGATTTCAAAAAGGAGAGGGATGCACTCAATGCTTCCAATAAGCAGTCATATGTCAAGGGCCTTAAACTGCTTGAAAAGAAATACGGACTATCTAATACTGTCCCTGCGAACAGCAAGGTCAACTTCATAGACGTGCCGAAACCCTTCGGAGCATTTACAGTCCACATGCATCCTAAGTATGATCTTGCGGTCATCGAATTCAAGGGGTTTACAGAACTTCGTTATGATCCTTCGAACATATACCTTCTGAAAGACAGCAGCAAAATAAAACAGGGCAAGAGCCTCTGCAGGCTCGGCTATCCGTTCCCGGAATTCTCGAATTATGTCTATGACAGGGAAAAGGATGATATCCTGTTTACAAAAGACCATGCGGCTGTACCCAGATTCCCCATAGACGGTATAGTCACAAGGCACATAGTAAGCAGGGAAGAAAAAGAAGCCAAGATCTTCGGCATAGAGATGAGTACTCCGGGCTTAAGAGGCCAGAGCGGCGGACCGCTCTTCGACAGGGACGGAGTCATCTACGGCATGCAGTTCGCAACTCAGCATCTGCATCTTGGTTTTGACATGGAAAACAGGCAGATGACCATAAACGGGAAGACGAAGATCATAAACAATCAGCCTTTCCTCCATGTAGGGCAGTGCCTGCACATAGATATAATAAAGGAGTTCCTGGATTCACTGGGGATAGAATATAAAGTCAAGTAACCACAGGAGAGTCTGATGTACGATCTGTATCCCGGTATAACGATGCAGCAGCTTAGAGTTTTCCTTGTTGCTGCCAATAACCAGAGTTTTTCAAAGACCGCCGCCGAGCTGAATATGACTGTTTCTTCCGTAAGCAGGATCATTGCATCTCTGGAGGCTGCTCTTGGAGTATCTTTATTCGACAGAAACAAACAAAGAGTTAAGCTGTCTGCTTCCGGAGAGCAGTTCTATACTGATCTGAAGCCCATATTCAAAAGGTTTGAAATGGCCGTAAGCAATGCAAGGGAAGACACTTTTTCAGGGCAGAGAGAGATCATAAGGATGGCGGATCTTCTGATACTTGACATGAACAGATATCTGCTGCCCATAGTCAGTGAATTCGAAAAGAAAAACCCCAAAGTAAGCTGTATCCTTGAGCCTGTTGCTTACGATGACATGTACAATGGACTTATAGGGGGCAAATATGATTTTTCTTTCATAAGTGAAAGTGCTCAGCCGTTCGTTAAAAGGACCGGGCTTACATATAGGCACCTTTTGGACGGAGTCCCAAACTTCGTGATATCAGATAACCATCCTCTGTTTAAAAAAGAAGATCTGAAGATAGAAGATCTTAAAGGTCAGCGTATCATAGCTCTGGATTCTGGATTCAGCGAATTCAAGAAGAAAACATTCAGTATTTATGAGCATTACGGCTTCCCGATGAACGATGTAACGATGGTTCCTACGGCTGCGTCTGCTTCTTTCGAACTGAAAAAGGGCAACTGCATAGCACTGTTCAGTTCTGTTTTTGCAGCAGGCAGAGAAGA
>CAYUGP010000274.1:0-1700 GCA_964444315.1 uncultured Oscillospiraceae bacterium
AGGATCAGAGGATCTATTACTTCAACACAAAGGAACTTCCGGGAAGCAAATACGGAACAGCTAATCCGGTACCCTTCAGAGTGGTAGACCCCAGAGCAAACATAGACATCGACGTATCCGTAAAGTGCTTCGGCGAATACAGCATCAGGATCACCAACCCGATCCTCTTCTACACCAACGTATGCGGCAACGTAGCAAGCGTATACCGCAAGGCAGAGCTCGACGCTCAGATGAAATCCGAATTCCTCACAGCTCTTCAGCCGGCATTCGCAAAGATCTCCGCACAGCAGATCCGCTACAGCGAACTTCCTGCACATACACAGGAGCTTGCAGATGCAATGAACGAGCAGCTCTCCTCCAAGTGGAGAGACTTAAGAGGTATCGAGATCGTATCCTGCGGAGTCAACTCCATCGTAGCTGACGAAAAGGACGAAGAGATGCTCAAATCCCTCCAGAGAGCAGCAGCTCTCAAGGATCCGGAACTCGGCAAGGGATATCTTGCAGGTCAGTTCGGACAAGCCGCAGTCGACGCAGCAAACAACGAGAAAGGTTCAGACGTTCTCGGCGTAGGCATCGTAAGCAATGTTGCAGCAGGAGTTGCAGGTGTTTACGGACAGGGCGGCGGAGACGACATGGCAGCATTCAAAGCCAAAGTCGAAAAGCTCACAGTCATGAAAGAGGCTGGACTCCTCACAGAAGAAGAGTTCGCAGCAATGAAGAAAGAACTTCTTGCAAGCATCTAAAAAAGATCATGTGGTCATCAGGCCCCTTAGCAAAGGGGCCTTTTTTATTGCCTTAAGTCCTGGCTGAATATATAATCTAGGAAAAGGGGAAAGGTGGTAATCATGGCTAAAAGAAAATCGGTATTTGTCTGTCAGGAATGCGGATATGAAAGCCCCAAATGGATGGGTCAGTGCATATGCGGAGCCTGGAACAGTTTCGTGGAAGAAGCGGTCAGAGAAGAGCCAAGGAGCATATCTCCTGCCGCAAAGCTGGCTGCCAGGCAGGAAGCTCTTCCCGTGAGCAAAGTGGAAGCCAGTTCCGGCAAAAGGATAGATACCGGAATAAAGGAACTGAACAGAGTCCTCGGCGGCGGTATAGTCGAAGGCTCCCTTACCTTGATCTCAGGAGAGCCCGGCATAGGAAAATCGACCATAATCACTCAGGCTGCAGCATATATATCCCAGACCAAAGGACCGGTCCTTTACGTGTCGGGAGAGGAGAGCGCCCAGCAGATAAAGCTCAGGGCTGACAGGATATGCAAAGGTGATTTGGACAACCTTTATCTCCTTTCGGAAACAGACCTTGACGGTGTGGCCGAGATCATAGACAGGCTGGACCCTGTGTTTCTCATTATCGATTCCATACAGACCATGTATACCGAGTCCCTCGATGCGGCTCCCGGCAGCGTGTCCCAGGTAAGAGCCTGCGGGAACATACTCATGTCCATAGGCAAAGGAAGGAACATTCCTGTTTTCATCGTCGCGCACGTGACTAAAAGCGGCGAGCTTGCAGGGCCTAAGATCGTAGAACACATGGTGGATACGGTCCTCAGCTTCAGCGGTGAGAGGAGCCAGGACCTGAGGATACTAAGGTGCCTTAAGAACCGTTTCGGAACGACTTCTGAAATAGGCGCTTTTGAAATGAGGGAAGAGGGTCTCGTCGAGATAATGCAATAAGCTGGGCTTCAGCTGGAACAT
>CAYUGP010000275.1:0-1671 GCA_964444315.1 uncultured Oscillospiraceae bacterium
AGGATAATATGGAAAACAAGAATGCATGGAATAAATATAAGGCGAAGGATCTCAAGGACCTAGACAGAGTCTGCGAGGGATACAAGGAGTTCATATCCAAGGGAAAGATAGAGCGCGAATGCGTAGATCTTACGGTGGACATGGTAAAGAAAGCCGGGTACAAATCACTGGAAGATGTCCTCGCAAAGGGCAAAAAACTCAAAGCGGGCGACAAGATCTATGCGGTGTGCATGGTTAAGTCTCTGGCTCTTTTCCTGATGGGCCAGGAGCCTCTCACAAACGGAATGAATATCTTGGGAGCTCATATAGACAGCCCCAGAGCTGATATAAAACAAAATCCTCTCTATGAGGCTGACAGCCTTGCATATCTCGATACTCACTACTACGGGGGCATCAAGAAATATCAGTGGGTCGCTCAGCCCATGTCCATTCACGGCGTTGTATGCTTAAAGGACGGCAAGACTGTTAAGGTGACTGTAGGTGAAGACCCCGGCGACCCTGTATTCTGCTTCACGGATCTTCTCATTCATCTTGCCCGCCAGCAGATGACCAAGACAGCAGCGGAAGTCGTAACGGGAGAGAATCTCGACCTTCTCATCGGAGGACATCCCCTTGCTGAGAGCAAACTCGAAAAGGATCAGAAAGATGCAGTAAAGGCAAATGTCCTGGCGATACTTAAGAAAGAATACGGAATAGAAGAAGAGGATTTCCTTTCCGCAGAGCTTACGGTAGTTCCTGCGGGAAAGGCAAGAGACCTTGGATTCGACCGCAGTATGGTCATGGCATACGGTCAGGACGACAAAGTCTGCGCGTATACCTCGGTACTTGCAATGCTCGATGAGGACAAGCCCCTGAAGAGAACGTCCTGCTGCCTCATAGTGGACAAGGAAGAGATAGGATCGGTAGGTGCAACGGGTATGCAGTCCTTCTTCTTTGAGAGCGTCGTTTCAAAGCTTGTGGCGCTGCAGGGCGGAGATCCCTATGCGGGAGGACGCGATGCGCTGGCCAATTCGTTCATGCTTTCATCGGACGTAAGCGCCGGATATGATCCCCTCTATGCGGACGCCTTTGAAAGAAAGAATGCGGCTTTCCTCGGAAATGGTATGTCTTTCAATAAGTTCACGGGATCCGGCGGAAAGGGCGGCAGCAATGACGCCAATGCGGAATATGTGGCCAAGGTGAGAAAAGTCATGGACGACGCCAAAGTTTCCTATCAGTTCTGCGAACTCGGAAGAGTCGATGTCGGCGGAGGCGGTACCATAGCATATATCATGGCCAAGTACTGCATGAACGTCATAGACAGCGGTGTGGCAGTACTTTCCATGCATGCGCCCTGGGAAGTCACGTCAAAAGCGGATATTTACGAGGCATATAAGGGATACAGAGCATTTTTACGTGATGCATAATATATTCCCGTATGGTATAATAAATGCAGTTCAATTGTTATTTGGATGACATCGTCATTTACAGGAGGATCAATTATGGGCAAATTCGTTATCAGCGACGCAAAGAACGGCGTCAAATTCAATCTCAAAGCCGGCAACGGCGAGACCATCGCACATTCCGAAGTATATTCTTCACTTGCTTCCTGCAAGAAGGGTATCGCAAGCGTGATCAAGAACGCTCCCATCGCAGCTGTTGAAGATCAGACAAAAGAAGGATATGCAAAGG
>CAYUGP010000276.1:0-1644 GCA_964444315.1 uncultured Oscillospiraceae bacterium
TAGCGGTCTTTTGAGACCATGAGCAGAACGGAAGCTTTTCCTTTCATATCGCAGGCAAATCTCTTGCCCTCAGCTTCAGACGCCGGCCAGTTGACTATCACTATGTCGTAGCTTCTTTCAAGAAGCTCCCTTCTGGCTTCGCTTAGGCTGTATATCTTCTTTATGGGATAAAACTCGTTGAACGGGAGATACCGACCTGCCGCTTCATCAAATTTTCCTTTACCGCATACCAGCAGCACGCTGTAGCAGCGGTCTCTGAAAACCAAGTGATATCTCCTTTATTCTTTGTCGAGATAAGCTTTTAGAACACATTCGGGAAGGCAGCCCTGTATGAACGGACTGGCTTTAGAATACTCCTTTGCTTCTTCAAAGCTGACCGGCAGTCTTTCAAAACGGTCAAGCTCCTTTTCATCCGCGCTGTCAAAATCGATATCGCATCTGTCCGGAAGAACGAGGCCCTTCTCCACGCCGTAAAGCCCCGCCTCGATCAGAAGCGCCAGCGCTATATACGGGTTGGCAAAAGGATCCGCCGAGCGAAGCTCCGCCCTGTGGATGCTCTGCAGGCTTTTGGGTATCCTTATGAGCTGAGAACGGTTCTCTTCCGACCAGGAGATATACCCCGGGGCTTTCATCTTTCCGAGCCTTTCGTAAGACTCTCTGCAGGGATCCAGGAACAGTGTCATTTCCTTTATCTTGTCCAGTATGCCCGCGTTTACCATGGCAAGAAGCTCCGCATCGGACCTGTCGTTCACCGAATAGTTGATATGGAGACCATTGCCCGGCGCGTCCTTTATGGGCTTAGGTCCGAAATCGGCACAAAGCCCATTCTTGGCCACTATGCTTTCGACCACGAATCTGAAGGTGACGGCGTTATCAGCCGCAGTAAGGGGATCTGAATATTTGAACGCTATGCTGTTCTGCCCGGGACCCGCCTCATGGAAAGAATACTCGGGCAGTATCCCCATCTCTTCGAGAGTGGTGCATATCTCCCTCCTTATATTCTCACCTTTGTCCAAGGGGGCCGTATCCATATATCCTGCCCTGTCGTAAGGCTCTCCTGTGCTCTCGCCCTCATCATCCGCTTTGAATATGTAGAATTCTGCAGCCGGTCCTATATCGAAGCGAAGGCCCTTTTCCTCCGCCTTTTTTACCGTTTCTTTCAGTATCCTCCTGCAGTCTGCCTCAAAAGGCCTCCCGTCGGAGTAGCTGATGTCGCAGAACATCCTCTCCACCTTACCAGACTCTGATCTCCACGGGAGTCCGCAGAAAGTTGCCGGATCCGGATGAAGGAACAGATCTGCCTTCACCTTCATTCCGAAGGCGCCTATTGCCGACGGGTCTATGGGAATGCCGTATTCAAAAGCCCTTTTCAATTCGGAAGGCATGATTGCAATGTTTCTCTGGACTCCGAACACGTCGCAGAAAGCAAGGCGTATGAACCTTACGTCTTCCTCTTCCACATACTGCATAACTTCTTCTTTGGTATATTTCATAACATTATCTCCTCTGATGTGAATATATATGCATCAATGACAATAATCTTACCACAGAGACAGCCCCGTGTAAAAAATATTGACAAGTTTTCAGGCTGAGAATATATTCTCAGTGTTAAGAAAAAGTTGACCGTTTGGGCACTGGGGCCCG
>CAYUGP010000277.1:0-1624 GCA_964444315.1 uncultured Oscillospiraceae bacterium
CTAAGCAGACTTACGGAGACTCTGGGGAAACTCAGAGACTCCCTTTGACATCAAAGGAATAAAGGAAAGAATAGAGGAACTCGATCTTGAGATCAGTACCGAAGGATTCTGGGATGAACTTGAAAGAGCCCAGAAGACTCTTCAGGAGAAGAAGAATCTCGAGAACAGGATAGCTTCGTATGAGGAGTGCCGCTCCATGCTCGAGGATATCGAGCTTGCCATGTCTATGTCGGAAGACCCGGAAATGGCTGCAGAAGCCGAGGATCTGGCAGAAAAGCTGGATAAAAAGATGGAAAGCATTCAGATAAGTCTTCTCCTAAACGGGGAGTATGACAAAAGCAATGCGGTCCTCTCTATACATCCTGGCGCCGGAGGCCTCGAGTCCCAGGACTGGGCGGATATGCTCCTGAGGATGTATACGAGATATTCCAACGACCACGGTTTCAAGGTGACTCTCCTCGATATACAGCCTGATCCCGAAGCCGGGATAAAGTCCGCGGAACTCCTCATAGAAGGAGAAAACGCCTACGGATATCTTAAGAGCGAGAGGGGAGTGCACAGGCTGGTCAGGCTGTCCCCCTACAACGCGAACAACAAAAGACAGACTTCCTTTGCATCGGTGGATGTCACACCGGATATAGGGGATAACGTTGAAGTCAATATTGCCCCCGAAGACCTTAGAATAGACACATACAGATCCAGCGGAGCCGGCGGGCAGCACGTCAATAAGACCGATTCCGCCGTAAGGATCACCCATATACCCACGGGCATAGTGGTGACCTGCCAGAATGAAAGATCTCAGATCCAGAACAAGGCTTTTGCCATGAGAGTCCTCTACGGAAAGCTCCTTGCTCTTGCAAGAGAGCAGCACATGGAGAAGATATCTGACCTTAAGGGGAACTTCTCCCAGATATCTTTCGGAAGCCAGATAAGGAATTATGTCTTCCAGCCCTATACCCTTGTCAAGGATACGAGAACGGGAGCTGAAACGGGAAATATAAACGCAGTGATGGACGGGGATCTGGATATGTTTATCAACGCATATCTTGTGGATCTTCAAAAAGGTGAGAAATGAAAAAATATAAAGCAGTACTGTTCGATTTTGACGGAACGCTACTCGACACAAATCAGTTCATAATCGATTCATGGAGGACCGTTTCCGAAGCGGTGTTCGGTGAGATGAGATTCGATATAGCTTATCTCGCATCTTTTTTCGGTACTCCACTTGAAAGTGCAATGGAAAGGACTCTCAAGGATTACAAAATAGACTGCTACACTGTGGAGGAAGCCTGCAGGATCTACAGAAGGTATCAGAGCGAGAACCAGGATAAATTCGGAGTTCCTTTTGAGGGTATTCCGGAGCTTCTTTCCGCGCTCAAGGAAAAGGGACTGAAACTCGGTATAGTGACTTCAAGGCTTAAGAAGACCACTGTGGACGCCCTGGCAAGACACGGGCTTGACAAGTATTTTGACGTGTTCATAGCTGAAGAGGATACGGATATACACAAACCTCTACCGGAGCCTGCACTTTTATGCTGCGAAAGACTGGGCGTGGCGCCTGAAGATGCGCTCATGGTTGGCGACAGCAAGTGGGACGTGGCCTGCGGCAACAATGCGGGCTGCG
>CAYUGP010000278.1:0-1621 GCA_964444315.1 uncultured Oscillospiraceae bacterium
AAAAGGGCAACTGCATAGCACTGTTCAGTTCTGTTTTTGCAGCAGGCAGAGAAGACTTGAGAACTGTAGAGATAGATAAGAACATAAGGGAATCGAACCGCCTGGGTTTCGGTATAGTCTACGATGAAAGCAGACTGACTCCGAATAAGAGAAAATTCATTAAAGAAATAGAGAGTCATTACCTAGGCGGCAACAAGTTGTAACGTATATTGCAATATACTCACGAATTGCAAAATAGACTGGAAATAAATCCGCATTTATTATCATGTTGGTGAATGCGGTTTTTTTTATTAAGTTAACCGCCATATATAGATGACGGGACATGCGTCGTAAATTCGATGCTTTACCCTATAATCCTTTCCCTTGGGATAACCAAGGTGCCGTGTCCTTGGGACTCGGCAATGAACTGACGGTCATGCTGTGGGTAAAGGCGCCCTCCGATATGCCCATAGCGGACTACTTTACAAAAATACGAGAACATCGATCCGCTATGTTGCATGGCCGTCAGTTTCTAGCAATTTAAATCAGGCGTATTCGCGCCTGATTTTCGTTTTGTTAGTCCTTTCTTTTAGTTATCCACGTTAACATACTGTTTAAGGATTCGTTCAACTGCATCCAGAAGAGCCGAAGCATCTTCGCTGTATTCTTGTGAATATGTGATACCGTCAGATGCTCTTGGTCCGTAAGACAGGGCAAAGCTCCTTTGTCCTTCAGTGCCGGAGTAGGGGAGATCTTTCAAAGCGTGCAGATCGTATTTTTCTGCAGCGGACACTATCCTTTCGAAAAGGCTCAGATCGGCATCTGTGCGCGATACGGTTTTCTCTACCTGTCCATGGCATTCGTATACTGTAATGAGGCAGGTATCCTTTTTCTTTTGAACATTTATCTTTCTTATAGTTCCGTCAACCTTTTTTTTGTAGAACTGTGCATCGGTCGGTTCTTTCGTTCTGTGCGGTGCCAGGTCTATTCTTCTTGCCAAAGCCGAAAAAAGAAGAACCAGCAGTACAAAACCGCCTATAGATACAAAAATCAAATAGTTTTCCATCAGTACGTAAACTTATCCTTTATCTCATAAAAACGCTTTACATTATTTTGCAGAATCGTTGCTTTTTTTCGGTTCTTTTCAAGATACCACATGTAGAGGTACCGTTTGAATTCACCTCCCTTGAATCGAATATACCTGTATTTTTTTGACGTGACAGGAGGGTCAAGATCTATGATGCTGTTTGTGGAGAGTATCTCGGGATAAGGTATTTTATCTCTTATATATCCGAAGGTATACCTTTCCATCATGAAGTCGAGCCTGAATCTTATATCAGGATGAGCGTCGACTATATTGTGTATCCAATGCAGCTGAGATGGTATGTCTGCTCTCGTACATAGGGGCAGTTCGTCAAGATCCTTAAGCTCGATGAATTTTTTGTCGTAAAGCGGATGATCGTCAGGGACTAAAAGTGCCAGCTGTTCTACGCACAGAAGGTATTTCTGCAGTTCCGGTATCTTGAGCTGATTCATGTAGTAATCGTCGCATGCAGCTATGTCGATCTCTTCATTGGCGAGGAGAAGCGGCATATCCTTTTCTTCAACTTCCTTAAGTCTGATGTTTAGTATCTCTTCTTTG
>CAYUGP010000279.1:0-1614 GCA_964444315.1 uncultured Oscillospiraceae bacterium
GTCATCTTTTCGATGCACACTCTCTTGGTCTCGGCGATGCCCGTCTTGAATATCTCTCTCTGGGTATATCCCTTGCTCTCCTCGTCCCTCTTTTCGGCATAGTATTTCTTGACTGCGTCGGAGAAAGCTACCTGACATTCCGTGTTGACGTTGATCTTGGAAACGCCCAGAGAAATGGCCTTCCTGATCTGGTCTTCGGGGATTCCGGAGCCGCCGTGGAGCACCAGAGGCATATCGCCTATCTGGGCCTTGATGGCTGCCAGAACGTCGAAGTTGAGTCCCGCCCAGTTGGCCGGGTATTTGCCGTGGATATTGCCTATGCCTGCCGCCAGGAAATCTATCCCCAGGTCTGCTATCCTCTTGCACTCGAGGGGATCCGCGCATTCGCCCATGGCGATTATGCCGTCCTCTTCGCCGCCTATGGCGCCTACCTCCGCTTCGACGGAGATGCCTTTGAGGTGTGCCCTTCTTACGACTTCCTTCGTCTTTTCAAGGTTTTCCTCGATGCCGTATTTCGAACCGTCGAACATGACGGATGAAAAACCGTTCTCTATGGCGTTGAGAGCATCCTCATAGCTGCCGTGGTCCACGTGAAGCGCTACGGGAACGGAAACGTTCAGGTAGTTCATGAATCCAAGAACGGTCTCCGCTATGGTGCGGTAACCGCCCATATACTTTGCGGATCCTCCTGATACGCCCAAAATAATAGGAGAGTGGGTTTCCTGCGCTGCCTCAAGGAATGCCCTTATACTCTCCATGTTGTTAAGATTGAAATGTCCTACAGCATAGTGCTCTGCCTCAGCTTTCTGAAGCATTTCCTTTGCCGATACCAAATATGCCATGATCTCCTCCTTGTATTGCAATAATGCATTTGATTGAATTCAGACACTTGATTTTACCATGAAAAAAGCGGCTTGACACAGATATATGTGCCGTAAGCCGCAGTTTTTTTCTTATCCTGTTTTCTTTCTATTTTACTTCGGTCCTGATGGGCTTTCCTGCGAGGAAATCCCTGAGGTTGTCGCACAGAAGTCCTATGGCCCTGTCGTAATAGTAGGGAGTGTTGGCAGAGCAGTGAGGAGTGAGTATGACGTTGTCCATCTTCCACAGAGGGCTGTCCGCAGGAAGGGGCTCCTTTGCGAACACGTCCATGGCGGCTCCTGCAAGATGTCCTGATTCTAAGGCTCTTACAAGGGCTTCCTCGTCGACCACCACGCCTCTTCCCATGCTTATGAGGTAGCTTCCCTCTTTCATGGCAGCGAACATCTCATCGTTAAAGAGACCGATCGTGGACGGCATGGCCGGGACCAGTGATACGACGAAATCGCAATTTGCGACCATTTCCCTGTTCTGGTCCACTCCGTATATCCTGTCCACATACTCTTCAGGCTCGGAATCGAGCTTGGAGCCGTATACGGTCATTCCGAAGAACTTGCACTTCCTTGCGACCATTCTCCCTATATCGCCAAGGCCCACTATGCCTACGGTCTTCTGGTAGCAGTCCGTGGATCCGGGAAGGGGCGGTTTCTCCCATACGCCCTTTATCTGGTTCCTCATGAGGAGCGGCATGCAGTTCATGAACATGAGCATGTACATGATGGCGGACTCGGACAT
>CAYUGP010000280.1:0-1612 GCA_964444315.1 uncultured Oscillospiraceae bacterium
TCCATACGACTGTTCCGGCGTTCTTTATCTCTTCAGTATAAAGAGCTATGGTCTCGGGTCCTATATCCATGCCCATCCATCCGTCAGGCATAGCATCGGAATCGGCATAGCATGTCTTGCAACCGTCCTCGAACTTATCTCCGCACTTGCTGTCTACCGGGAGCAGGAGCTTTACGCCCTTGTCCTTTGCTTTCTTCTGAAGATCAAGGGCAAGGTCCAGTTTATCTTCTTCGCAAAGAGAATTGCCGATGCTCATCCCGCTTGCTTTAAGGAATGTATATGCCATGCCTCCGCCTATGATGATAGAATCCGCCTTGTCGATGAGGTTCTCTATGACGCCTATCTTATCGGATACTTTGGATCCTCCAAGGATAGCCACGAAGGGTCTCTTGGGATCGCTCACAGCATCACCGAGGAACTTGAGTTCCTTTTCGATCAGGAAACCGGATACTGCGGGAAGGTACTTTGCGATACCGGCAGTTGAAGCATGAGCCCTGTGTACCGTTCCGAAAGCATCGGATACGTAAATGTCTGCAAGAGCTGCAAGGTCCTGAGCAAATATTGGATCGTTTGCTTCTTCTTCAGGTCTGAACCTGAGGTTTTCGAGGAGCACCACATCTCCGGGATTGAGGTCCTTTGATGCATCGACTATTTCCGGAACGACTACCTTGTCGCACTGGGCAAAGAACACCTGTTTGCCGAGAAGTTCTGCCAGTCTCTCCGCAACCGGTTCAAGGGTGAACTCGTGGTTGGGCTGTCCCTTGGGTCTTCCCAGATGGCTCATGAGTATGACCTTGGAACCTCTGCCTATCAGATATTTGATAGTCGGAAGAGCGGCAACTATCCTGGTGTCATCGGTGATCTTGCCATCTTTCATCGGAACGTTGAAGTCAACGCGAACTATGACGCGCTTTCCCTGAACATCGATGTCCTGAACTGTTTTCTTCATAGTAATTCTCCTTTATATATTCATATATCTTAATTATTTGATTCGATCTTCAAACACTTTATTATACTACTATTTAAGCTCTTTTTTTTCTCCAAATGTATATTTACACAACAAAAAAACGGCTGAATATCAATTCAATCCGTTCTTTTTGCAATACTCCGCTATGCAGCAGCTTTCGCACATAGGGTTTCTCGCCGTGCAGCAGTTCCTCCCGTGGAATATCAGCGCGTGATGCATAGTCACCCACAATTCTTCAGGTATGGCTTTCATCAGAGCCTCTTCGGTCCTCAGCACATCCTTTTCACTTACCAGTCCTATCCTGTTTGCAAGCCTGAAGACATGGGTATCGACGGCTATGCGCTGCTGGTGAAAAGCTTCCGCAAGCACCACGTTTGCTGTTTTCCTTCCTACTCCCGGAAGGGCTATAAGTTCATCGTAGTTTCCGGGGACACGGCCGCCGTAGTTTGCACACAGTTCCCTGGACATGGCCAGTATGTTTTTTGCTTTGTTTCTGTAAAGACCTATCTGCCTTATGACATCCTCGAGCTCGCCCTGCGAAAGTTCGCACATGGCATATGCATCGGGAGCGAGCTCAAAGAGCCTGGGAGTTACCTTATTCACGCTGACGTCTGTGGTCTGAGCGCTGAGCATCACCGCTACCAG
>CAYUGP010000281.1:0-1582 GCA_964444315.1 uncultured Oscillospiraceae bacterium
AATCGAGTAGGGGGAAATTAATCCCCCTCTCACACCACCGTACGTGCCGTTCGGCATACGGCGGTTCAATTCAAATAATAATCCAGACAGCTGACAAGTCCTCGCTTTGCGAGGATTTGTTTTGATATGTGGCGAAGTCCTGCTGTTTTGGCAACAGCCTGGTAATGGTTGCCAAATCCTGCAGATTGACGGGCCATCCACTCGGGTGCTCCAAGCTTCTTTAGGCCCCATTTCCTCTTTTCTCTGGTCTTCCACTGCTTCCAGATAACGATGCGAAGCCTTGTACGCAGATGTTCATCTATCTTCCTCAGCTTCTCCTTCATCTTTCCTATCTTGAAGTAGTTTATCCATCCTCTGATGACCCAGTTAAGTCTTTGTATCCGCTCATCCATGCTCACAGACCACGAGCGGCTGGTGAGCTTCTTCAGTTTCCGCACAAAGTTCTTTATGGAATCTTGATGCGGCCTTGCTTCCCATCTTCCGCCCATCTTTACAAACCCAAATCCGAGGTACTTTAGTCCCATTGGTTTTGTAACTTTGGTCTTCGTCATGTTGACTTTAAGTCCGAGTTTCCTCTCTATCCATCCTGTGATGCTGTGCATGACCCTGTTTGCGGCAGCACTGCTTCCCACAGCGATAACGCAGTCATCTGCATACCTCACAAAGTGCAAGCCTCTTGCTTCAAGTTCCTTGTCGAGTTCATTTAGCATGATGTTCGACAAAAGCGGCGACAAGTTTCCTCCTTGTGGCGTCCCGAGCTTCGTTTCCTCGTACTTCCCCTTTACCATTACTCCTGCCTTTAGATACTTTGCAATGAGCGATTCGGTATCTGGGTCATCGATGGACTTATGGACTAGAGTCATCAGTTTGTCTTGGGGAACATTGTCAAAGAACTTCTCAAGGTCGATGTCCACGATATACGTGTACCCGTCATTGAGATATTCAAGCAGTTTGATGACTGCCTGCTGTGCTCTTCGTCCCGGTCTGAAGCCATAGCTATACTCACTGAAGTGTGGGTCTACTATTGGACTTACTACCTGCACGATTGCCTGTTCGATGATCCTGTCTACCACCGTTGGTATCCCAAGTTTCCGCATTCCTCCGCTTGGCTTTGGTATTTCTACTCTTAGCACCGGCTGAGGCTTGTACTTCCTGTTTCGGATACGTTCTCTGATGTCTGGCCAGTTTTCTTTGAGATATTCATCGATATCCTCGATTTCTATCCCATCCACGCCGCCTGCGCCCTTATTGGCTTTCACCTTTTTGTACGCTTGCTGCATGTTTTCTCTGGACAGTATCTTTTCCATCAGCTGCATGTAGATTGTCTCCTTTCCTTTCTTTGCTTTCATGCATATTAGCCCTAGCTCCTATGAAGGCATCGCTCTGTTACGTCTTTGCTCCCCTTCTCGTCGGGTCTATGCACTTACATTCCAAAGTCCATTTGACTTTGAATTGTTCAGTCCTTCCCGCATTGTAGCGGTACTATGACCTCTGCTGACTTCTTGCAGTTCGCTTTTCTACGACTCTCGCCGTCTGCAAGACCTCACGGGATAAGTCATCAATCTTTCCTCGTCTACCTGCC
>CAYUGP010000282.1:0-1578 GCA_964444315.1 uncultured Oscillospiraceae bacterium
GTGGGGTGCAGAAATCTTCTGATAATATATCCTTTAGAAACCCGCTCAAACCATTGCAATTACTGGATTTGTGGCACTTTTTATGGTATACTTCCAGTATATGAAAGGTGCTTAGATCCATGATTTCTAAAGATTCTCCAAAACCGAAACAATACCAAGTTGTTTCACTTGATTCACTGGTCCCTGAAGACCATCTTTTAAGAAAAATAGATGAAAATATCGATTTTAGTTTCATCTATGACCTTGTCAAGGACAAGTATTCCCCTGATTTCGGAAGGCCAAGCCTTGACCCTGTTACTCTGATAAAGATACCTATCATTCAATATATGTTCGGGATAAAAAGCATGCGGCAGACCATCAAGGATATCGAAGTCAATGTTGCATACAGATGGTTTCTGGGTCTTGACTTCTATGATCCTGTTCCGCACTTCACTACTTTCGGAAAAAACTACAAGAGAAGGTTTGAAGGAACAGATCTTTTTGAGCAGATCTTCATGGAGATACTTTATCAATGCATGGATAAAGGACTCGTAGATACCTCTTCAATATTTGTCGATGGCACCCACGTAAAAGCAGCAGCCAACAAGAAGAAGGCGAAGAAGATCCTCGTGGCAAAGAAAGCAGCCCGCTTTTATGACGAGCAGCTCAAGAAGGAGATCAACGAAGACAGGCAGGCTCATGACAAGAAGCCTCTTAAGGATAAAGACGATGACGAAGGCAATGGCGGAGAAAGCGGCTCAGGAGAAACCAAGGAGATCAAAGTATCTGAAACCGATCCGGAAAGCGGATGGTTCCATAAAGGTGATCATGAAGAGGTTTTTGCATACAGCATTGAATCAGCTTGTGATCAACATGGATGGATGCTTGGATATACGATCCATCCCGGCAATGAACATGACTCAGCGACTTTCCCATACCTTTATGAAAAGATCAAGCAATTTGGCCCCGAATACATAATAGCCGATGCAGGATACAAGACACCTGCGATAGCAAAACTTCTGACAGATGACGGCATCGCTCCGATATTCCCATACAAAAGACCGCAAACGAAGAAAGACTTTTTCAGAAAACACGAGTATGTGTTCGACGAATACTTTGACTGCTACATATGCCCATGGGATCAGGTCCTTAAATATTCGACCACAAACAGAGATGGTTACAGAGAGTACAAGAGCGACGGAAAGATATGTGAAAGTTGCCCTTACCTGAGTCAGTGCACACAGAGCAAGAATCACGTAAAAGTGGTAACAAGGCATATATGGCAGCCATACCTGGATTACTGCGAAGAGCTTCGTAATATGAATGGCATGAAAGAACTGTATGACCTTAGGAAAGAAACCATAGAGCGAAACTTCGGTACAGCTAAGGAACATCATGCTATGCGGTATACCCAAGAAAAAGGAAAAGAAAAGATGGCCATGAAAGTAGGCCTGACCTTTGCTTGTATGAACATGAAGAAGTTGGTCAATGTACTGAGTAAAAGACCTGAAAACGGGTCCTGTGATCCCTTAAACTCTTTAAAAAATCGTCTTTTTTGTTTGCTTCACTCTTCACAACAGATATTCTCTCGCATAAAAA
>CAYUGP010000283.1:0-1522 GCA_964444315.1 uncultured Oscillospiraceae bacterium
TTGATAAAACACTGCCGCACACTCGTGACTTTAGTCGTGAGTAAGGCAGTTTACTTGCAATATCTGTAAAAATCTGGTATAATATTAACATGGATAAAACAGTGTATTTTTCAACTCCAAAAGATGTAACGCATGGTAGAGGATATGTATACTCGCTGCAGTATCATATCGTATGGGTCACGAAATATAGGAAGCGTATTTTTGTAGAAGAGATAGAAAAAGACGTAAAAAAGTACTTGCTTGAGACGCTCAAATCTTTAGAAATGACACCTATCGCAATGGAGATCATGCCTGACCATATACACTTGCTCGTGGATTGCAAACCGCAGCTTAAATTGTCAGATGCGATCAAAGTGCTCAAAGGCAATACTGCGAGATGGCTGTTCTTAAAACATCCGGAGATAAAGAAACAATTATGGGGAGGACATCTTTGGAATCCATCATATTTTGTTGCCACGGTAAGTGACAGGACACTGGATCAGGTAAAAAGATATATCGATGATCAAACGACCAGATAAGAGTGCAGATGAAGGGTATTAAATGAAGATCTATACTTCATACAGTATAAAGATAAAGAAATACAACAATATCTTCAAGGATACTGTAGCTATTTATCGTGAGGCTGTGGACTTTTTTATCGATGTATGTATGCGGGAATGGGACGATATAGTCACAATCGGCGGGGATCTTCTTAAACAGCAGTACGTGGAGCGTCTGTGTCATAAAACATCTAAAAACACAGCACCTAAGTACCAAAGATTTGACAATAGATTTTACAAATTCCCAAGTTACCTAAGGCGAGGAGCAATAAACGAAGCAATAGGAAAGGTATCGTCGTATAGAAGTAATCTATTGAATTGGGAAGAAACAGAAAAGGGGATAAGGGGAAGGAAACCATCATATCCAAAGGCAGGTCATATATATCCGTGTATGTACAGGACAGTAATGTACAAACAGACAGGTACGTACGAAGCAAAGATAAAGGTCTATGTAAGGAATACATGGGACTGGATAACAGTAGATCTTCGCAAAACGGATGTGGACTATATAAACAAAAGATGTCAAAGCAGAAAGATGTGCCCGCCAACGCTGAGAAAACGGGGACACGAATGGTTTTTGGACTTTCCCTTTGAAGAAGAGACTCTGTTTAAAGATAAGGGTATAAATGAGCGGACGGTACTTGCAGTTGACCTTGGTATCAATTCAGCTGCTACGGTATGTGCAATGCGATCGGATGGCACGATCTTGGGCAGGCATTTCTTAAAACTGCCCAAAGAATACGACTCTCTTACGCATTCGATAAACCGAATAAAAAAAGCGCAGCAGTATGGTAACAGGAAAACGCCAAGGCTTTGGGCGAAAGCAAAAGGCATAAACAGGGATATTGCAGCAAAGACTGCGGCATTTATTATGGACGAAGCCATATTTTACAATGCAGATGTCATCGTGTTTGAGCATTTGGATAAAAAGGGGGAAAAGCGAGGCTCAAAAAAGCAAAGACTGCATTTGTGGCGTAGCAATT
>CAYUGP010000284.1:0-1518 GCA_964444315.1 uncultured Oscillospiraceae bacterium
AATCTGCCTGCCAGAGCAGGAGGCACAGGAGATCAAGCGCATCCTTCTTGAACCGCACAATGCTTTGACAAAGCAGCACGCTGCTCTGATGGAAACTGAAGGAGTAAAGGTAACGTTTACAGACGACGCCATAGAGGAGATCGCTTCCATGGCCAGCATTATGAACGAACAGACAGAAAACATAGGTGCAAGAAGACTTCATACGATAATGGAAAAGCTGTTTGAAGAAGTGTCATTCAACCTGCCTGATCCTGAGATCACCGAAGTGAAGATAGATGCGGACTATGTCCGCGGCAAGTTCGACGAAGTCATCAAAAAAGACGATATCGAAAAGTATATACTTTAAAGAAGTTTTAAATATGCAGCCGGATCATTGTCCGGCTGCATCCGTATAAGAAATGCTGGAATTTGACGATAACAACAACGTGATAACGAATGACTCTGCCCGTGCCATTTTGGTAGGCGTAAGCCTGGGTGAAGACATATCCTATTCCATGGATGAACTCGAAGCTCTTGCTGAGGCAGCAGGAGACGAAGTTTTGGCTGTGATGACTCAGAACGTGGACAGGATCAATGCCGGAACATACATAGGAAGCGGTAAACTCGACGAGCTGGCTGAGTGCTGCAGGAATATGGATGCGGATCTCGTCATCTTCAATGACGAACTGTCAGGCATGCAGCTCAGAAATGTCGAAGATGCCTGCGGAGTAAAGGTAATAGACAGGACCATACTCATACTTGACATATTTGCAGACAGAGCGACCAGCGCAGAAGGAAAGCTGCAAGTCGAACTTGCTCAGCTTTCATACAGACTTCCGAGACTGCTTGGCTTCGGTAAATCTCTTTCCAGGCTCGGAGGAGGCATAGGCACGAGAGGCCCCGGAGAAACGAAACTTGAAACAGACAGGCGCCACATCCAGAAAAGGATGGACGAGATCAAGTCTGAGATCAAAGAGCTTGAGGGGACCAGGGCTGTACAGCGTTCAAAAAGAGACAAATCAGGTATACCTGTAGTGGCTCTTGTCGGATATACGAACAGCGGCAAATCCACTATCATGAACTCTCTTCTTAAGAAAGAGAACAGGGATGAAAAGCAGGTCTTCGAGAAGGATATGCTTTTCGCTACTTTGGATACGTCGCAAAGACTCATCACCATGGACGACAGGCACAGCTTTATACTCATCGATACCGTCGGTTTCGTGAGTAAGCTTCCGCATACTCTTGTTTCGGCGTTCAGGTCTACTCTTGAAGAGACCGTGTATGCAGATCTGCTGGTGCAGGTCGTAGATGCTTCATATCCTGATAAGGATTTCTATATCGATGTCACCAACTCCGTTCTCAAGGATCTGGGTGTGGGGGATAAACCTATGATCATGGTCTTTAATAAATGCGACCTGCTGGAGGATAAGACCATAGAAACATATGAATACGGACGCGATTGCCTTATGATCTCTGCTAAGACCGGATATCATATGGATGAGCTCCTGGAGCTTATAAAAAGCAAGATATTCGCCCAGA
>CAYUGP010000285.1:0-1502 GCA_964444315.1 uncultured Oscillospiraceae bacterium
ACGGACAGTGCGGCGGAGCTAAAAACGGAAAGTGCGAGATCGATCCCATGAAGGACTGCGCATGGGAAAAGATCTACAGAAGGCTCGAGAAACAGGGACGCCTCGAAGAGTTCCTCGCTCAGCCTGTTCAGATGCGCGACTATTCAAAGGTCAACTTCAAAGCAGTCAACGAGTATGTAAAGAGTGTAAGAGAGCAGAGATTCGAAGGATATTACGGAGGCGTACATCCCAGTGAGAGAAAAGAACTCACTGAGCATATCGCTCCTGCAGTATTCCCGGAACCTGAAACAGTTGTCATCCCCATGAACATGGCTGCCGGCGCTCCGGCGACCCCGCTCGTGGCTAAGGGCGACTACGTTAAGGTCGGACAGAAGATAGGTGAAGCTTCCGCTTTCATCAGCTGCAGCGTACACTCCAGCGTCAGCGGCACCGTAGAAGCCGTTGAGAACCGCCTCACGAGCAAGGGCGAAGCTCTCTGCGTCGTGATCAAGTCAGATAAAAAGAACGTCCTCGACGATTCCGTAAAACCGGGCAAGCCCCTCGAAGAGCTCACACCGGATGAGATCGTTGACATCGTCAAGGAAAAGGGCATCGCCGGAATGGGCGGAGCCGGATTCCCCACATATGTAAAATTAAAACCGGGCAAACCCATCGATTACGTGCTCATCAACGGAAGCGAATGCGAGCCCCTCATCACAGCTGACCACAGAGCGCTTCTTCTCTATGCAGACGAAGTTATCTTCGGACTCAAGGCTGTCATGAAGGCAGTGGATGCTCCCAAGGGCATCATCGTTGTCGAAGACAACAAACAGGATGCCATAGCGCTTCTGCGCGAAAAGCTCGAAGGCTGCGAAAACCTCGAAGTATTCGAAGCAAAGACGAAGTATCCTCAGGGTGCTGAAAAGATGCTCATCAAGAGAGCTGTGGGACGCATGGTACCTTCCGGCGGGCTTCCCGCAGATGCAGGATGCGTAGTCTGCAACGTAAGCACCGTCAAGGCTATCTGCGACGCCATCTGCAAGGGCATGCCTCTCATCGACAGGATCGTTACCGTTTCCGGCGAGAGGATCGCACGTCCCGGCAACTATATCGTGAAGATCGGTACCGACGTAGAGGAAGTCATCGACTACTGCGGCGGTATACCCGGTGAAAACTACACGGTCAAGATGGGCGGACCCATGATGGGTACCGTGCTTACAGATACCTCAGTTCCGGTCATCAAGGGAACCAACGGTATCATAGCAGTGGAAGCCGATCATCCCATTGCTCAGGACTGCATCAAGTGCGGACGCTGCATGGATGTATGCCCCATGGAACTCAAACCGCTTTACTTCGCCAAATATGCAGGCGAAGGAAACGCCGAAGGGTTCAAAGCTCAGAACGTCATGGATTGTATGGAATGCGGATGCTGCGAATACATCTGTTCTTCCAAGATCCCCTTGGTAAGTTGTATCAGAACAGGAAAACAGGCAGTAAGGGGGATGAAGTAATATGTTGATCAC